>DATKPX010000348.1:0-3480 GCA_035523855.1 Allostellaceae bacterium | reverse complement strand
TGACGCTGCTGATGCTGACCCTGATGATCACCGTCATGGTGCAGGAGGCCGCCAACAAGGCCGGCGCGATCACCGGCGGCGCCGACGGGCTGCAGGGCATCACCATCGCGCCGGTGCTCGGCCTCTTCCGTTTCGACATCTTCGGCCGCACCGCCTATCTCTACCGCCTCGCGGTGCTGTTCCTCGGCTGGCTGGCGATCCGCGCCATCGTGCATTCGCCCTTCGGCCGCTCGCTCACCGGCATCCGCGAGAATGTCGCGCGCATGCACGCGATCGGCTCTCCGGTGCGGCACCGGCAGCTCATCGCCTACACCGTCGCGGCGGCGCTCTCCGGCGTCGCCGGTGCGCTCTTGACCCAGACGACGCAGTTCGTGGCATTGGAGGTGCTGGGCTTCGGCCGCTCCGGCAGCGTCCTCATCATGCTGATCCTCGGCGGCGTCGGCCGGCTCTATGGCGCCTTCATCGGCGCGCCGCTCTACATGCTGGCGCAGGACCGCCTCGCGGCGCTCGACCCCGCCTACTGGTTCCTGCCGATCGGCATCCTGCTGGTGGCGGTGGTGATGCTGGCGCGCGGCGGCATCCTCGGCCTCTACGACCGCGCGCTGGCGCTGGCGCGGCGCCGGAGCCGGCAATGACGCCGCCGCCCGCCCTGGAAACCCGCGGCCTCCGCAAGAGCTTCGGCGCGCTGCCGGTGGCGAACGACATCGACTTCCGCCTCGAGCGCGGCGCGCGCCACGCCCTCATCGGCCCCAACGGCGCGGGCAAGACCAGCTTCGTCAATCTGGTGACCGGCGCGCTCGCCGTCGGCGGCGGCCGCATCCTGCTGGCGGGCGAGGACGTGACCGCGCTGCCGCAGGCGCGGCGCGTCAAGCGCGGCCTGGCGCGCACTTTCCAGATCAACACCCTCTTTCGCGGTCTCTCCGTGCTGGAGAACGTCTGCATGGGGATCGCCGAGCGCCTCGGCGTCGCCGGCCATCTCCTGCGGCCGGCAGGCGCGCGGCGCGACGTGATCGAGGAGGCCTACCGCGCGCTGGAGCAGCTCGGCATCGCCGAGGATGCCGGCCGGCTGGTGCGCGAGCTGCCCTATGGCCGCCAGCGCCTGGTGGAGATCGCGGTGGCGCTCGGCCTCAAGCCCAGCGTGCTGCTGCTGGACGAGCCGGCGGCGGGCGTGCCGGCGGCGGAGAGCGGCATCATCATCGAGACGGTCGAGAGCCTGCCGGCGGAGATCGCCGTGCTCATCATCGAGCACGACATGGATCTCGTCTTCCGCTTCGCGCGCCGCATCACCGTGCTGGTGCAGGGCGCGGTGCTGATGGAGGGGACGCCCGAGGAAGTCGCCGCCGACGCGCGGGTGCGCGAGGTCTATCTCGGCGAGGAGATCCGGCGATGAGCGGCCTCTCGCTTGCCGGCGTGCGCGCCGGCTATGGCGAGACGGTGGTGCTGGACGGCATCTCGCTGGAGCTGCCGGCGGGCGGCGCGCTGGCGGTGCTGGGGCGCAACGGCGTCGGCAAGAGCACGCTCCTCGCCACCATCGCCGGCCACACGCGGCTGCGGCAGGGCGCGATCCGCTTCGCCGGCGAGGCGATCGGCGCGCTGCCGGCCTGGCGGCGGGCGCGGCGCGGCATCGGCTACGTGCCGCAGGAGCGCGAGATCTTCCGCTCCCTCAGCGTCGAGGAGAATCTGACGGTGGCGGCGCGGCCGGGGCGCTGGAACCTGCTGCGCGTCTACGACCTCTTCCCGAGCCTCGCCGAGCGCCGGCGCCACCAGGGCAACCAGCTTTCCGGCGGCGAGCAGCAGATGCTGGCGATCGGGCGCGCGCTGATGGGGAACCCGTCGCTGCTGCTGCTGGACGAGCCGCTGGAGGGGCTGGCGCCGGTGATCGTGGACGCGGTGCTGGCGGGAATCGTAAGGTTGGCCGCCGAGGACAGCCTTGCCTTCATCCTGGTGGAGCAGCACGCGCGCCAGGCGCTGGCGGTCACCCGGCAGGCGATCGTCCTCGACCGCGGCGCGATCGTCCATGCCGGCCCGAGCGCGGCGCTGGCCGCCGCGCCGGAGCACCTCGCCGCGCTGATGGGCGTTGCCCGGCGCTCCGCCGGCGCCCAGAACGGGAGATGAGCGAGGCCATGAGCGACGCGTCCTCCGCGAGCCTCCTCGACCGCATGATCGGCCGCCTCACCACCCAGCGCGATCTGCTGGCGCGGGCGGCGCGGCTCATCGAGGGGATCGAGGGGCCGGTGCTGGAGGTCGGGCTCGGCAAGGGCCGCACCTATGACCATCTGCGCCATATCCTGCCGGGTCGGACGATCCTCGCCTTCGATCGCGACCTGCATGCGCCGGCAAGCGCGGCCCCCGCCGCCGACCATCTCTTCCTTGGCGAGTTCGCAGAGACGCTGCCGGCGGCGGCAGCGCGCATCGGCCGCAGCGCCGCCCTCGCGCACGCGGATTTCGGCAGCCCCGATCGCGCCCATGACCGGCGCCAGGCGCTGCTGCTGGGCCCGCTGCTGCGGCCGCTGGTGCGGCCGGGCGGCATCGTGCTGGCGGACCGCGAGCTCGCGGTGGAGGGCTGGACGCGGCTTCCCGTCGAGCCCGAGCCCGCCTGGCCCTATTTCCTCTGGCGCGCCGAGGCCTGACGCCACGCTCTCCGCAAAGAAAAACCCGCCAGCCTTGCGGCTGGCGCGTTCAGAGCTACAGCCCTTGCGGACTACCGTTTCTCATATCGTTTTATCGGTCCAATTTCCCGTCTATAAAAGAAAACGGGACGGGATTTCTGCTTCGCGCTGCTGGCATAACGCTCGGGAACGATTAGCTTAAACTTAGCGGGCGGTATTCCCTCAAAATGCCGCCTCAGCATCTCCAGCCAGCCTATAGTGCTTTGAAATTGCATGTGTATTTCACCTTCAATCGGAAGCAGCTCAGAATGAGCAACAAGGCACCGGCGTCCAACGCATATCGGACTCCCGCAGAAGCCATTATCTGGATCTGCTCGCGCAATGACGAACGCCTATCGGCAGTACCCAATCCCGGCCGGCTCGGCGCGATGGGGTATGCAATGAGAACCTATACGGTGAAGAGTTTTCAGCGGACGACGGACGACGGTGCCAGCTTCGTTGGTGAGTGCATTCAGTGGGCTCACAGCGACTGGATAGGAATTGGTCCGGAGCAGGCTCTCGCTCAGCTAATCGCAAGAAGTCGCGACGGCGCTATTCGAGTCCAAGGACATCCACCGGGATTGCGCAGCTTTGAGAGCATCCCGGTAGCCAACTTTGCGGATCTTAAATTTAGAATCGTGCCAGATCATCCGCTTCAACAGCAAGACGGCACTTTCGGGAGTGGTGATAACCGGGCGGGCGGTTCGGCGCGCCGTCTTTTGACGTGCGCGGGCGAGTGAAAACCGCTCCAAGATGATGGAGAGTGTCGCAGGGCAGCAAAGCCGTCCAACGAGCGCCTAGCGCACCAGCTTGCGAATGCTCAACGGCATCA
>DATKPX010000347.1:0-10718 GCA_035523855.1 Allostellaceae bacterium | reverse complement strand
CGCCGCGCTGATGCTGCCGATCGTCGTGCCCGCCATCATCACCGCCGCCGCCCTCTTCGGGATCTATCGCGGTCTCGGCCTCAACGGGACGCTGACGGGGCTGATCATCGGGCACGTCGTCCTCACCACGCCTTATGTCGTCGCCACCGTCAGCTCGTCGCTCCGCACCATGGATCCGCGCCTCGAGGCCGCCGCCGCCATCCTGGGCGCCCCTCCCCTCACCGCCTTCCGCCGCATCACCGCGCCGCTCCTGATGCCGGCGATCCTGTCGGGCCTGCTCTTCGCCGCCGTCGCTTCCTTCGACGAGCTCATCGTCTCGCTGTTCGTGAGCTCCGCCCGCGTGCGCCCGGTGGCGGTGCAGATGTGGTCGAACGTCAGAGGCGATGTCGATCCGACGATCGCCGCCATCGCATCGCTCTGCTTCGCTTTCGCCCTGGCGGCGCTCGTCCTCGAATCGCTGCTGCGACGCCGCACCGGAGCCGGACCGACATGACGATGGCGGGCGGAAACGGAACCCAGCCGGTGCTGGAGCTGAGCGGCGTCCGCAAGACCTATGGCGGCTTCGTCGCCGTCGAGACTGTCGATCTCACGCTCGCCAGCGAGGAGTTCCTGACCTTCCTGGGCCCGTCCGGCTCGGGGAAGACGACGATGCTGATGATGGTGGCGGGACTGCAGCAGCCCGACGCCGGCTCGATCCGCCTCGGCGGCCAGCCGGTGGAGCGCCTGCCGCCCTACCGGCGCGACATCGGCATGGTGTTCCAGCACTATGCCCTCTTTCCGCACATGAGCGTGCGCCGGAACGTGGCGTTTCCGCTGGAGATGCGGCGGATCCCGCGCGCCGAGATCGACCGGCAGGTCGCCGATGCCCTGCAGCTGGTCGGCCTCGCCGAGTTCGGCGACCGGCTGCCGCGACAGCTCTCCGGCGGCCAGCAGCAGCGAGTGGCTTTGGCTCGCGCCATGGTCTACCGCCCCGCGCTCCTGCTGATGGATGAGCCGCTGGGCGCCCTCGACAAGAAGCTCCGCGAGCAGATGCAGCGCGAGATCAAGCGCGTCCAGCGCGAGCGCCGCATCTCCGTCCTCTACGTCACCCATGACCAGGAGGAGGCGCTCACCATGAGCGACCGGATCGCGGTCTTCAACCGCGGCCGCGTCGAGCAGATCGGCACGCCGGAGGAGCTTTACGAGCGTCCCGCCACCCGCTTCGTCGCCGACTTCCTGGGCGAGACAAATTTCGTCCCCGCCCGGGTGCTCCGCTGCGAGGGCCGGCGCTGCCAGGTGGACATCGCCGGCAGCCCCTTCGAGGCGAGCTCGCCGCGGCCCGTGGCGGAAGGCGCCGCGGTGGTGGTCGCGGTGCGGCCCGAGCGCCTGAGACTCAGCCCTGCCTCAAAGCCGGGCGGCCTCACCGGCGTGCTGACGGAGATCGTCTATCTCGGCAATGCGCGGCGCGCCGTCATCCGGCTCCCCGACGGCCGCGACTGCTTCTCGCTCCATCACGCGAAGGAGGCAGAGGCGATCACCGCCGCGCCGGGAGAGACGGTCGACCTGTCCTGGGAAGCCGTACACGCGACCGTCTTCCCGGACGCCCCCTAGGACGGCCTCGCCTCAGGCGCCCCGGCTGGAGAGTGCCTTCGCCCATTTCATCAGATGCTCGGCGGCGGCGACGGTCTCGCCGTGCTGGTTGAAGACCTCGACGGTGGCGACGCTGCGACGCTTCTCCTCGTCGATGCGGGCAACGGTGTAGCGGACGGTGATGGTGTCTCCGAGCTTCACCGGCTTCAGGAAGCGCACCTTGTCGTAGCCGAGCGACACCGGGAACTCGGTCAGATCCTTGCGGTGGATGATGTGGGCGATGCTGATGGTCGACGCCGTCGACATGTAGCCGACCAGCAGCGCGCCGTGGGCGATTCGCGTGCCGATGGAGGATTTCTCCTTCATGTACTGCTCGTTGACGTGCGTATCGCTGAAATCGCCGGTGATGCCTGCGAAGAGCGTGACGTCGGTCTCGCCCACCGTCTTCGAGAAGTGGAATTGCTGACCGACTTCAACGCCGGTGATAGGCATTGCGGGACTCCTCTGTGCAGATCACTGATGAATGACGCCGAGCCTGGCGAAGAGATCGTAGATCCGCTTCGAATAGCCGGCAAAGGCGGGCTCCTCGCCGAGCGCCACCGGACGCGGACGCGGCAGGTCGATACGGAGCTCCTCGACCACCTGGCCCGGCGACGGACCCATGACGAGGACACGGTCGGAGAGGCCGACCGCCTCCTCGACGCTGTGGGTGATGAACAGCACCGTCGGCCGATCGGTCATCCAGAGCTGCTCGAGATCGCGCCGCACCTGGACCCGGGTCAGCGCGTCGAGGGCACCGAAGGGCTCGTCCATCAGCAGCACCGACGGCCGCAGCACCAGGGCACGCGCCAGAGAGACGCGCTGGCGCATGCCACCGGAGAGCTGGTGCGGGTAGCGGTTGGCCGCTTGCGTGAGCCCGAGCTTGCCGAAAAGCTCCATCGTGCGCTCGCGGATCGGCGCCATCGGCAGCTTGCGGATGACGCCCTGCAGCAGCACGTTGTCGAGCGCCGTGCGAAACTCCAGCAGCAGGTGGTCCTGGAAAGCGATGCCGACATCGGTCAGCGGACCGGCGAGGGGCGCGCCGTCCACCCGCACCTCGCCGTCCGAGAGCGGCAGCAGGCCCGCGACCATCAGCATGAGCGTGCTCTTGCCACAGCCGCTCGGCCCCACGACGGAGACAAACTCGCCCGGCTTGATGTCGGCGGTCACCGGGCGAAGAGCCTCGAACGCGTGCTCGGTGCCTTCGCCGTAGATCTTGTTGACGCCGTCGATCTCGATGCGGACGCCGCTGGTTCCGGCGGACCGGAGGCCGTCGTCGCGCTCGATCCGAGGCCGCCGCGATTCCAAGCGTGTCACTTGAGAGGGCACGAACGCAGCTCGGATTCCGGCGGCAGGTAGTCGTAGGTGTAGTAGGTGGTGGCCGGAATATTGGCCGGCAGGATATTGATCGCGCTCAGGATCTTCACCGTGTCCTCCCACTGCACCGGCAGCGCCTTGCCGACGAACTTGGCGCGGTTGACGCACATCAGGTGCTTGGTGGCCTCGAGCTGCGCCGGCGCCGTCTTCTCGTTGGCATCAGGGAACAGCGCCTTCATCGCGGCGACCGCAGCGGCCGGATCATCCACGGCGGCATACCAGCCTTTGAGGCTGGCGGCGACGAAGTTCTTGGCGATGTCCGGATGCGCGGCGAGAAAACTCTCCGAGGCGATGATCGAGGTCGAGACCGTCGGCGCGCCATTGTCGATGAAGGGGAAATCCGTCGTCTCGGCGCCCACCGTCTTCAGCTGGATCGCGAAATAGTCCACCGAGCCCAGGATCACGTCGACCTGGCCCTGCATGAGCGAGGCCACCATGGAATCCGGCGGCATGTTCACCACCTTGACGTCACTCTCCTTGAGACCATTCGCCGCCAGGATCAGCGGGAACATCGGCACCTGGGAGCCGCCGTTCGGCACCGCGACCGACTTCCCCTTCATGTCGGCAACCGACTTGAGGCCGGTCTTCTTGAGCGCGGTGACCTGGTTCGGGTTGCCCTGCAGGATGGTCGCCAGGATCTTGATCTTGGCGCCTTGGGAGACGAGTTTCATCACCGGCGCCGCGTCGGCGAAGGCGATGTCCGCCTTGCCGGCGGCGACCAGCTGCGCGGTGATCTGCGAGCCGTTGCCCGGCTCGATCTTCACGTCGAGGCCGACGTCCTTGTAGAAGCCCTTCTGCACCGCCAGCTCGTAGCCGGCGTTGAACCCTGCCACGGGATAGTTGAGCTGGAAGGTGATGGGATAGAGATCGGCGGCGCCGGCCGGCATGACTGCCAGACTCGCAAGACCGAGCGATGTCAATGCCGTCACCGACGCGATGCGCTTCAGCCTTCCATGGATAGTCGTTCTGCCCGTCATGGTTTCCTCCGCTGTCATTATGGTGGGATCAACGAGATGCTGGAATTCCGGCTCAGGTCGCCCCGCGGCCGCGCCGCCAGGGCGTCATCAGGTATTCGGCGACTTCCACCATGCTGTTGAGCGCGAGGCCGATGATCGTCATCACGAAGAGGATCGCGAACACGTAGGTGGTATCGAGCGAGCCGGTGGCCTGCAGCAGCAGGTAGCCCAGCCCTTTGTTGGCGCCGACGAACTCGGCGACGATGGCGGCGGTCGCGGCGATGGTGGCGGAGGTCTTGAGGCCGCCGAAGATCACCGGCAGCGCCGAGGGGAAACGCAGATAGCGGAAGGTCTGCCAGCCGGTGGCACCCATGGAGCGCGTCAGATATTGGAAGCGCGGATCGAGGATCTGGAACCCGGCGATGCTCGCCAGCAGCAGCGGAAAGAAGGTGAGTAGCAGGGTCAGCATCACCTTCGAGGGCGGCCCGAAGCCGATCCACACCACGAAGAGCGGCGCAATCGCGATTTTCGGCACCAGCTGGATGAAGACCAGCAGCGGGTAGAGCGAGCGCTTCGCCGCCGGCGAGAGCGCGATCAGCAGGCCCAGCGGAATGGCGGACACCACCGAGAGCGCGAAGCCGAGGACGATCTCCTCCATCGTCACCAGCGTGTGGCTCCAGAGGCTCTGGCGCGCCTCCACCAGCTTCGGCAACACATCGCCCGGCGGCGGCAGTAGATAGACGGGAATGTCGAACAGCCTGATCGCGAGCCACCAAGCGAGGATGAGCGCGACGAACACAAGAGCCGGCTGGCTGGCACGGAACAGCCGTCCGGCCCAGCCACTCCGATGAAGCGCCCTCTTCCGTGGCCCCTTGCCGGCGGCCGTCTCATTGCCGGCAGTCATGTCTCGCTCCCTGTGCCGAGTTTCTGATTGCGGATATGGACGCCCCTGGGAGGCCCGCCCATGCGGCGATCCGCATGCCGGCGGGCATGCCCAAACGTGATCTAATCGAAGGTCGAGGCCGCGCTTTGCGACCGACCCTAGCCCCATCCTCCCTTTAACCTTGAACGTGGTTCCATCTTTGAACTAGGTTTCAGAATATAGGCTGACGGCGGTGTGTCAAGGCTCGCCCTGGCAGCCAGGGCGAGCTTCCCCTCCGGTGCAGGTTGGACATGGAAAGAATTTCGGCGGACGAGGCAGCGCGACTGGTTCGGCCCAGTGATGCGTTGCTGCTGAGCGGCTCCGGCGGCGGGCACTCGGTGCCGGAAGCGCTGCTGGCAGCCGTCGAGCGCCGCTTCCTGGCGGAAGGCGCGCCGCGCGACCTCACCTCGATCAGCATCGTCGGGATCGGCGATCGCGCCACGCTGGGCGCCGGCCACCTCGCCCATGAGGGGCTGCTGAAGCGCGCGATCACCAGCGCGCTGGTGGATTCGCCGGGCCTTGCGGTGATGGCAGCGGCCGACAAGATCGAGGCCTATACCCTGCCCCAAGGCGTGCTCTCCCAGCTCATGCGCGACATGGCGGCCGGGCGCCCGGGCCTCTTCTCCAA
The DNA here is from genome assembly GCA_035523855.1 of Allostellaceae bacterium. Taxonomy (GTDB): domain Bacteria; phylum Pseudomonadota; class Alphaproteobacteria; order ATCC43930; family CGMCC-115725; genus DASZHJ01. Next base: position 5,227 of record DATKPX010000347.1, on the reverse strand, counting down.
GACCGGCCTGCACACCTTCATCGATCCGCGCCAGCTCGGCGGCAAGCAGAGCAAGAGCGCCAAGGAGAGCTTCGTCGAGGTGATCGAGCTGCACGGCGAGGAGTGGCTCTTCTTCAAGCCGCTGCCCATCAACATCGCCTTCCTGCGCGGCACCACCGCCGACGAGGACGGCAATGTCACCATGGAGCAGGAGGCGGTGCTCGGCGAGATGCTGGCCATGGCGCAGGCGACGCGGCGCGCCGGCGGCATCGTCGTCGTGCAGGTGAAGCGCATGGCACGGCGCGGCACGCTGCCGCCGAAGCAGGTGAAGATCCCCGGCATCCTCGTCGACTTCGTCGTGCTGGTGCCGGACCAGCGGCAGACCTATGCCACCGATTACGATCCGAGCTATGCGGGCGAGCTGCGCGTGCCGCTCAGCGAGATCAATCCGATCCCCTTCGGACCGCGCAAGGTGATCGTCCGCCGCGCGGCGATGGAGCTGTTCCCTGACGCCATCTGCAATCTCGGCGCCGGCGTCTCCACCGGCCTCTCGACGATCGCCGCCGAGGAGGGGATTCTGGACTCCGTCGTGCTCACCAACGAGCAGGGCATCATCGGCGGCGCGCCGATCACCGGGCGCGATTCCGGCGGCGGCCAGAACTTCGCCGCCATGATCGAGCAGCCCTATCAGTTCGACTTCTACGACGGCGGCGGCCTCGATCTTGCCTTCCTTTCCTTCGCGGAGGTGGATCCCGAGGGCAATGTCAATGTGAGCCGCTTCGGCGACCGCATCATCGGCGTCGGCGGCTTCATCAACATCGCCCAGAACGCCAAGACGGTGATCTTCAACGGCACCCTCACCGCCGGCGAGCTCGCGATCTCCTGGCCAGACGGTCGGATCAAGATCGAGCGCGAAGGCAAGCACAAGAAATTCGTCAAGTCCGTGCAGCAGATCTGCTACAGCGCCAGGATCGCCCGCGAGCGCCAGCAGACCGCCCTCTTCGTCACCGAGCGCGCGGTGTTCCGCATCGCCGGCAAGGGCATGGAGCTGATCGAGGTGGCGTCCGGCGTCGACCTCGAGCGCGATATCTTCGGCCGGATGGAGTTCCGCCCGGCGGTGGCGCCCGACCTCCGCGAGATGGACCCGCGCCTCTTCCGCCCGGACCCCATGGGCCTCGAGCAGGATCTCGCGAGCCAGCCGCGGCGCTATCGCAACGAACGGCTCAAGGCCTGGTACGAGGCGAGAAACGCGCGGGCGTAAGCAAGCAAACCTCAAGCTTTCACCACGAAGACACGAAGGCCACGAAGAAAGCCAGCGCTCGGCTGGTCTCCGTGTCCTTCGTGTCTTCGTGGTGACTCTGATTGTTTCTTCGCTGCCCTAGCCCAGCATCTCGAAGGCCCGCAGGAAGAAATCCGGGCCGCCGAAATTACCGGACTTGAGCGCCAGCGCCAGGGTCGGCTGGTCGATGGTGGCGGTCCAGGGCACGCCGGGATCGATCTGCGGCCCGATGCGCAGGCCGGTGACACCCAGCACCTGCACCACCGCGCCGGACGTCTCGCCGCCCGCCACCACCAGGCGCCGCACGCCGCGGTCGACGAGGCCGCGCGCCACCGCGGCAAGCACCTGCTCCACCAGCGCGCCGGCGCGCTCACGGCCGAGCTCCTGCTGTACCGCGTTCACCTTCTCCGGCGGCGCGCTGGCGGAGATCAGCACCGGTCCGGACTTGAGTTGCGGTGCCGCCCAGGCGAGGGCCTTCGCGGCGACATCGTCGCCTTCGGCGAGCGCCAGCGGATCGATCTCGAAGACGGGCCGCCGCTCGCGCATGGCTGCTACTTGCGCCAGCGTCGCCGGCGAGCAGGAGCCGGAGATCACCGCCGACAGCCCCTCGACCCTCGGCAGAATGGCGGCGGAAGTGCTCGGCTTCAGCAGACCTCCGCGGCGGAAATTCTCCGGCAGCCCCAGCGCGATGCCGGAACCACCGGTGACCAGCGGCAGGTCGGCGAGCGCCGCGCCGAGCGCCAGCAGGTCCTGATCGCCGATAGCATCGCAGATCGCGTGCCGGATGCCCTGGCGCTTCAGCGCGGCGAAGGCCTCGCGGACGGCGCCCTCGCCTTTCGCCACCGTCGATGCCTGCACCAGCCCGACCTTGTGCCGCGTCTGCCGCGCCAGCACGCGCACCAGGGAGGGATCGCGCATGGGCGTCAGCGGATGATCGCGCATGCCGGATTCCGACAGCAGCACGTCGCCGACGAAGAGATAGCCCTTGTAGATCGTGCGCCCGTTCTCGGGGAAAGCCGGGCAGAAGATGGTGAAGTCGCCGCCGAGCGCGTCCAGCAGCGCATCGGCCACCGGTCCGATATTGCCGGCATCGGTAGAATCGAAGGTGGAGCAGTACTTGAACAGCACCTGACGCACCCCGCCTCGCCGTAGCCAGTCGAGGGCGGTGAGCGAATGCTTCACCGCGTCGGCGGCAGGGATCGTTCGGCTCTTGAGGGCGATGACGATCGCGTCCGCGTCAGGCACGGCGGCGCCGGGCTTCGGCACATCGATGAGCTGCACCGTGCGCATGCCCTGGCGCACCAGCGTGTTGGCGAGATCGGTGGCGCCGGTGAAATCGTCGGCGATGGCGCCGAGCAGCAGAGTCATGGCTTCGGTCCCGGTTGCGGCGAACAACCCAGCTTACGACGAAATGCGCGGCCTCACGACATCGCGCGTCTCGGCGGCGGCCGCACGGCCAAGTGCTGCTGGCGCACCGGCCAGAGCGCGGAAAGCTCGGCGGCGGCGGCGCGCAGAGCCGGCACCATCTCGGCGATGCGCTGCGGTGTCATACGCACGCTCGGTCCGGCGATGCTGACGGTGCCGACCGACGGCGCGTCCTCGGCGCTGCCATCGCGGACCACCGCCGCCATGGCGGCGACCCCAGGCTCCGCCTCCTCGCTCACCGCGCCATAGCCGCGCTCGCGGGTCCTGCGAAGATCCCGCAGCAGCTCCTCGACGCTGCGGATCGCCTTGGGTCCGACGGGCGCGGTGTCGAAGCCGTGCTGCAGCGCGATCCGCACCGCCTCAGCCTCCGGCAGGCTCGCGAGCCAAGCCTTGCCGGTCGCTGTTGCGTGCAGCACCACCTCGCGGCCCATGATCGGGTCGTAGCGCAGGCTGGCGCGGGCGCCCTGGGCCTTGGCGACCCAGGTCAGGGATTCGCCGTCGACGACGGACATGCGGACGAGCTCCTCCGTCTCCTTGGCGAGCACGTCCAGCACGGGCTGGCAGAGCTCCGGCAGCTTGGTGGCGGCAAGGAAGCGAAAGCCCAGGGTCACCAGACGCATGGTGGGCTTGTAGTGCTGCGTTACCGCGTCCTGCGCGACGAAGCGGCGCTGGGTCAGCGTCATCAGCAGCCGGTGCGTGGCGCTCTTCGGCAGGCCGAACCGCTCGCTGATCACGCTGAGGGGCATCCCCTCCGGGTGATCCGCGAGCACTTCAAGGATCTCGAGGCAGCGGTCGACCGATCCGACGCTGAAGCCTGCCATTGGCGGCCATCCATCTCTCGGCGGTGCGTCCGCCTTTTAAACTTGAACGCAGTTCCAACTTTGAACTACGTTTCAGAATACAAGGCGAGGGTCTGGTGTCAAGCCAAGGACCGCGCCGGGCGCATCATAGGAGGGAACGTGGCGGTGCCGCTCGACCATTCACCCGTGCCGACACGACGGGATCGGCTAAGGTCAGGCTCCCCTGCCCCAGCCGAGAATTCTGCGCATGGCCCGTGACTCCGACTTCCGCGACGCCGTCTGCGAGCTCGGCGCCTCGCTGTTCAATCGCGGCCTCACCTTCGGCAGCGCCGGCAACATCAGCGTCCGGATCAGTGACGGCTGGCTGATGACGCCGACCAACGTCTCGCTCGGCCGGCTCGATCCGGCCCGCCTTGCAAAGCTCGATCTCGAAGGAAAGCTGGTCTCCGGCGACGCGCCGACCAAGGAAAGCGTCCTTCATCGCGCCATGTATGGCGAGCGACCGGATGCGGGCGCGGTGGTGCATCTCCATTCCACCCATTCGGTCGCGGTCTCCTGCCTCGATGGCATCGATCCCGCCAATGTGCTGCCGCCGATCACCGCCTATTACGTGATGCGCGTCGGGCGCCTGCCCCTTGTTCCCTACCACCGGCCAGGCGACCGCGACCTGGCGGAAGCGGTGCGCCGGCTCGCCGGCAAGCATCACGCGGTGCTGCTCGCCAATCACGGACCGGTGGTCGCCGGCACCTCTCTCGATGCCGCCGCCAATGCGATCGAGGAGCTGGAGGAAACCGCGAAGCTCTTCCTGCTGCTGCGCGGCTCCAAGACGCGCCTGCTCACCGAGGCCCAGGTGGCCGCCCTCTCCTGAACCAGCGAGGAAACAGCCCGTGCCCAAGCTCGCCGCCAATCTCAGCATGATGTTCCAGGAGGTCGGGTTCCTCGACCGCTTCGCCGCCGCCGCGGCCGCGGGATTCCGCGGCGTCGAGTTCCTGTTTCCCTATGAGTTCCCGGCGGCGGAGATCGCGGATCGGCTGAAGCAGCACGGTCTCACCCAGGCGCTCTTCAACCTGCCGCCCGGCGACTTCACCAACGGCGAGCGCGGCATCGCGGCGCTTCCCGGCCGCGAGCAGGAATACGCCGAGGGGATCGAGCGCGGCATCGAGTATGCGCTCGCCACCGGCTGCAAATGCCTGCACGCGATGGCGGGGCTCTGGCCGGCGGAGCGGCCGAAGTCGGAAGCGATGCCGACCTACGTCGCAAACCTGCAGCGCGCCGCCGACCGCGCCGCCAAGCACGGCGTCACCGTGCTGATCGAGCCGATCAACACCCGCGACATTCCCGGCTATTACCTCAACACCTCGGGTCAGGCGCTGCAGATCCTGAAGCAGGTCGGCCGCGCCAACGCCAAGCTGCAGCTCGACCTCTATCACTGCCAGATCATGGAGGGCGACCTCGCCCTCCACATCAAGAACCTCACCGGCCGGTTCGCCCATGTCCAGATCGCCGGGGTGCCGGAGCGGCACGAGCCGGATCTCGGCGAGGTGAACTACCCCTACCTCTTCGACCTCCTCGACAGCACCGGCTACACCGGCTGGGTCGGCTGCGAGTACCGGCCGGCGGGCAAGACCGAGGCCGGTCTCGGCTGGGCGCGGCGCTGGGGCGTCGAGGCCAGGCGATGAGCCTCGCGGGTCGCGGCGCGGTCGCCATCTGGAACGACATCACGCCGGAAGGGCGCGCCAACTTC
>DATKPX010000346.1:0-6295 GCA_035523855.1 Allostellaceae bacterium | reverse complement strand
CTCGATCGCGCATCTCAAATCGCGGCTCGACGAGGTGCTGTTCGACGCCGAGCATTTCTTCGATGGCTACAAGGCCAATCCCGACTACGCGCTGCAGTGCCTGAAGGCCGCGCACGGCGCCGGCGCGCGCTGGCTCGTGCTCTGCGATACCAATGGTGGCACCCTGCCGCACGAGATCGAGCGCATCGTCGGCGAGGTGGCAGGGATCATCCCCGGCGACCGGCTCGGCATCCATTGCCACAACGACACCGAGAACGCGGTGGCGAACTCGCTGGCGGCAATCCGCGCCGGCGCGCGCCAGGTGCAGGGGACGCTGAACGGCCTCGGCGAGCGCTGCGGCAACGCCAACCTGGTCTCGCTCATTCCGTCGCTGATGCTGAAGATGGGGCTCGAGACCGGCGTCAGCGAGGCGGGTCTCAAGCGGCTGACCCATGTCTCGCGCCTCCTCGACGAGCGCCTCAACCGCGCGCCCGACCGCCATGCCGCCTATGTCGGCGAGGCCGCCTTCGCGCATAAGGGCGGGCTTCACGTCTCCGCTGTAGAGAAGGATTCGCGCTCCTACGAGCACATCGATCCCGCCGCTGTCGGCAACCGCCGCCATGTCGTGGTGTCCGACCAGGCCGGCCGCTCCAACCTGCTGGCGCGGCTGCGCGAGATCGGCATCGACGGCGAGAAGCACCAGGCGAAGCTCGGCGCGCTCTTGGAGCAGGTGAAGGAGCGGGAATTCGCCGGCTACGCCTATGACGGCGCCGAGGCGAGCTTCGAGCTGATGGCGCGCCGGCTTCTCGACAGCGTGCCGGAATATTTCAAGCTGCAGAGTTTCCGCGTGCTGGACGAGCGGCGCTGGAACGCGCGCGGCGAGGTGGTGACGCTCTCCGAGGCCACCATCAAGGTCGAGGTCGGCGGCGAGCGGGTGATGACGGTGGCGGAAGGCAACGGCCCGGTGAACGCCCTCGACACGGCGCTCCGCCAGGCGCTGATCCCGCGCTATCCCGAGCTCGCCCAGGTGCGCCTCACCGACTACAAGGTGCGCATCCTCACGCCCCAGGACGGCACCAAGGCGGTGACGCGGGTGATGATCGAGAGCGGCGACGGCGGCGAGGAGAGCTGGACCACCGTGGGCGTCTCCAGCAACGTGATCGACGCCTCCTACATCGCGCTGCACGACAGCCTCACCTACAAGCTCTGGCGCGCCGGGCGCAGAGGGTAGGGGATGGCCGGCACCAACCGCCGCCGCACCCGGATTGCCGAGGGGCCGGCCGTGATCCTGGTCGAGCCGCAGCTCGGCGAGAACATCGGCACCTCGGCGCGCGCCATGCTGAACTGCGGGCTCGGCGACCTGCGCCTGGTGAAGCCGCGCGACGGCTGGCCCAGCGACAAGGCGGTCAATGCCGCGAGCGGCGCCGACGTGGTGGTGAACGGCGCCCGGCTCTTCGCCGGCATTCCCGAGGCGACCGCCGACATCCGCCATCTCTACGCCGCCACCGCCCGCGACCGCCACATGGTGAAGCGCATCCTGACGCCGCGCGCCGCCGCCATCGAGATGCGGCGGCATATCGCCGCCGGCGAGAGCTGCGGCGTGCTGTTCGGGCCGGAGCGCACCGGCCTCACCAGCGACCAGACCTCGCTGGCGGAAACGATGATCACCGTGCCGCTCAACCCCGCCTTCTCCTCGCTCAACCTGGCGCAGGCGGTGCTGCTGATGGGCTACGAGTGGTTCCAGGCCGGCGACGAGACGCCGGCGGAGCATCTTCATGTCGGCCAGAGCCGGCCCGCAACCCAGGCGGAGTTCGAGCGCTTCTTCGATCACCTGGAGGAGGAGCTGATCGTCAACGGCTTCCTGCGCGAGCGCGAGAAGCGCCCGAGCATGGTGCGGAACCTCCGCTCGCTGTTCCTGCGCGCCCAATGCACCGAGCAGGAGCTTCGCACCCTCCACGGCGTCGTCACCGCCTTCGCCGGCCCGCGCAAGCGGCCGGGCAAGAAGGTGGCAGAGTAGGTGCGATATCAATGCACTGCGTGCCGGGTTGCGGGGCCGGGCGGCGCAACAGCGGGTTTGACTTTCGGGCGCTCCCCGCTATAGTCCCGCGCCTTATTCCCGAGAATGTGGGTGGCGACACCCCGCCGCCGGCTTGCCGGATCGGACTATCGGGACACCAAGACAATCCTGAGAAGGGATCAGACCGGTCATGAGCAAGCGCGAGCAGTCGAAGTACAAGGTCACCCGCCGTCTCGGCGTCAATCTCTGGGGGCGGCAGAAGAGCCCGCTCAACCGCAACCGGGACTACGGTCCCGGCCAGCATGGCCAGCGCCGCAAGAAGCCGTCCGACTACGGCGTGCAGCTGATGGCGAAGCAGAAGCTGAAATTCTACTACGGCAACATCGGCGAGCGGCAGTTCCGCCGCTTCTACCAGGAGGCCGCGCGCCGCAAGGGCGATACCGGCGAGAACCTGATCGAGTTGCTGGAGCGCCGCCTCGATACGGTGGTCTACCGGATGAAATTCGTGCCCACCGTCTTCGCGGCGCGCCAGCTGGTGAACCACGGCCATGTCCGCGTCAACGGCAAGCGGGTCACCATCCCCTCCTACCAGGTGAGCGACGACGACAAGATCGAGCTCAAGGAGAAGTCGAAGCAGATGGCGCTGGTGCTGGAGGCGACCAAGTCCGGCGAGCGCGACGTGCCCGACTACGTCGAGGTCGATCACGACGCCATGAAGGGCCGCTTCATTCGCGCGCCGAAATTCGCCGACGTGCCCTATCCCGTCCCGATGGAGCCGAACCTGGTGGTTGAGTTCTACTCGCGCTAATCGCGGGCGGGCGCTTCTGCGAGAAAATGGCCGTCCTTCGGGGCGGCCGTTTGCTTTTTAGGGCCATGGGCGGCGGCCGTGAGAGATTGCTCACAGCGCGGCGGAACCGGCGTCTTCATCCTCGATCCGGGCACGTCGGTGCCGAGCCCCGCTTTGGCTTTCGGGCGGAGTTCGGTATATCTGACGAGATCAGAATCCTAATCCGGAGGGTCGGCGCTTGCAGGATGTCGCGGTCGTCGCGCTGACCATCGCCGGCCTGCTGATTCCGATCAGCTTCATCCAGCCCCTGGGCGAGCGGCTGCACCTGCCGCATTCCGTGCTGCTCGCCGTGGTGGGCGTGGCGATCGGCGGCGTCTCCACCCTGCTGCTGGAGACGCCCCTCACCAACGCCTTCGACGACGTGGTGAAGCCGCTGGTGGATCTGCCGATCTCGTCCGCGGTCTTCATCGTCGTCTTCCTGCCGATCCTGCTGTTCCAGACCGCGCTCACCATCGACGTCCGCGAGATGGTGCCGGACGTGGCGCCGATCTTGCTGCTGGCGGTGGTGGCGGTGGTGGTGGCCGCCGCCGCCATCGGCTTCAGCCTCTCGCTGGCGGCGGGCGTGCCGCTGCTGGTGGCGCTGCTGCTGGGCGCCATCGTCGCCACCACCGATCCCGCCGCCGTGGTGGCGATCTTCCGCGAACTCGGCACGCCGGCGCGGCTCACGCGCCTCGTCGAGGGCGAGAGCCTGCTCAACGACGCGGCGGCGATCGTGCTCTTCACGCTCCTGCTGGAGATGCTGGTGGGCGGCCATCAGCCGAGCCTCGCCGAGGCCGCCGTCCGCTTTGCCGTCACCTTCCTCGGCGGCGTCGTGCTGGGCCTGGCGGCGGCGCGGATCTTCGCCATGGCGGCGCCCATGCTCGGCGGCATCCGCACCGCCGAGATGTCGCTCACCGTGGCGCTCCCCTACATCGTCTACATCCTCGGCGACGACGTCTTCGACGTCTCCGGCGTGGTCGCGGTGGTGGTCTGCGGCCTCGCCGTCGGCGTCAGCGGCCGCGCGCGCCTCGCGCCGGAGAACTGGGCCTATCTGGAGAATGTCTGGGAGCAGATCGGCTTTCTCGCCGGCTCCCTGATCTTCGTCTTGGCCTCGATTCTGGTGCCGAAGCTGCTGGTCGACGTCGACCTGCACGATGCCCTGCTGCTGGTGATCCTTGTGGCGGCGGCCTTTATCGCGCGGGCCCTGGTGCTCTTCGTGCTGCTGCCGGTGCTGAGCGGGCTCCGGCTCAGCGACCGCGTCGACAGCGCCTACAAGATCGTCATCACCTGGGGCGGGCTGCGCGGCGCCGTGACATTGGCGCTGGCGCTCGGCGTCACCGAGCATCCGCAGCTCGACCAGCCGACCAAGACGCTGGTGGCGGTGCTTGCCACCGGCTTCGTGCTGTTCACGCTCCTCGTCAACGGCCTGACGCTGCGCCCGCTGATCCGGCTCCTCAAGCTCGATCGCCTCTCGCCGCTCAACCAGGCGATCCGCAGCAAGGTGCTGGCGGTGTCGCTCGCCGACGTGCGCGATGCCGTCCGCGTCACCGCCGACCAGTACGGCATCAGCCCGGAAGTGGCGCTCTCGGTGACGCGGCCCTTCGACGAGCGGATCGTCGAGGTCTCGGGAGAATTCAATCTCGAGGAGGCGATCTCCGATCACGACCGCATCACCATCGGCCTGATCGCCCTCACCAACCGCGAGCGCCAGCTCATCCTCTCCCATCTCGGCCAGCGCACGGTGCCGCCGCCGGTGGTGGAGCGTCTGCTGCGCGAGACCGGCAACCTGCTGGACGCGGCGCGCACGCGCGGCATCGCCGGCTACGAGCGCGCGGCCCACCATCTGCTCGCCTATCGCTGGCCGTTCCGCATCGCGCATTTCCTGCACCGCCGCCTCGGCATCGACCGGCTGCTGGCGCATCAGCTCTCCACCCGCTTCGAGCAGATGCTGGTGCGCCATCTCGTGCTTGAGGCGCTGACCCGCTTCGCCCAGCGCCGGCTGCGCCCGCTGGTGGGGCCGCGCGCGTCGGAGACGCTGGAGAAGGTGCTGGCGGCGCGCAGCGAGGAGACCGCGCGCGGCCTCGACACGCTCCGCCTGCAATATCCCGAGCACGCCGAGGCGCTGGAGCGCCGCTTCCTGGTGCAGTCGGCGCTGATCCGCGAGCAGGCGGAATATCGCGAGCTCTTCGAGGAGGGGCTGATCGGCCGCGAGCTCTTCGACGATCTCGAGCGCGAGCTCAAGGAGGAGGAGAAGGCGGCGCAGGCGCGGCCGCCGCTCGACCTCGGTCTGCACAGCGAGGGGCTGCTGCGACGCCTCGACTTCTTCCAGAGCTTCAGCGACATCGAGCTGCATGCGCTGGCGCGGCGCTTCCGGCCGCGCCTCGCGCTGCCCGACGAGGTCATCATCCGCAAGGACGAGCGCGGCGACGAGGCGTTCTTCATCTCGTCGGGCGCGGTGGAGGTGGTGCTGGCCAGCAGCAACGTGCGCCTCGGCCGCGGCGATTTCTTCGGCGAGATGGCGCTGCTCACGGGGCAGCCGCGCGGCGCCGATGTGGTGGCGCTCACCTATTGCCAGCTGCTGGTGCTGACCAAGCGCGATTTCCAGCGCTTCCTGCAGAAGCACCCGCGCGCCCAGGCGGAGATCGACCGCGTCGTCGCCGACCGCACCGCCATGAACACCCGCGGTCTCGCCGCCGGCCAGGGCTAGGATGGTCCCGTAATGGCATCCCCCGCAGGTCATGAGTCGAAGGACGCATGATCTCCCAGCGGCGGGGCCGATTGGGAATTCCGCCCCGCTTGCCATATGATTGAGCCGACCGACGGATTCGGCACCCGGGAGACCCATGCTATCGCTACAGCTCGGCATCGTGTTCCTGCTCATCCTCTTGAACGGGCTCTTCGCCATGGCGGAGGCGGCGATGCTGGCCTCGCGCCGCGCCCGGCTGCAGCACGCCGCTGACAGCGGGCGGAGCGGCGCGCGCGCCGCCCTGGATCTGGTCCGCGAGCCCGGCCGCTTCCTGTCGACGGTGCAGATCGGCATCACCGTCATCGGCGTCCTCGCCAGCGCCTTCGGCGGCGTCACCCTCGGCGACCGTCTCGCCATCGAGCTCGAGCGCGTGCCCGGCTTCGTCGGCGAATACGCCCACGTCATCAGCATCGCCGTCGTGGTGGCCGGCATCTCCTATGTCTCCCTCGTGGTGGGTGAGTTGGTGCCGAAGCGGATCGCGCTCGCCCGGCCGGAGGCGATCGCCGCCGGCGTCGCGCATTCCCTCGGCACTTTCGCGCGGATCGCATCACCGCTCGAGTGGTTCCTCAGCGCTTCCACCAACCTGGTGCTGCGCCTCCTGCCGGTGAAGCCGGATCCCGAGGGCGTCACCGAGGAGGAGATCACGGTGATGCTGCGGGAGGGCACCGCGGCGGGCCGTTTCCACGCGGTCGAGACCGCGATCGTGCAGATGGCCTTCCGCCTCGGC
>DATKPX010000345.1:0-2995 GCA_035523855.1 Allostellaceae bacterium | reverse complement strand
CTTCGCCACCACATCCGCCTCGTTGGCGAAGGCGAGCTCGCTGCCGCGCGGCGCCTCGACGGTTTCCCGCAGCACCGTCCCGTCGATGAGGCGGAGCTCCACATGGACCATGTGGCGGAAATTCGAGCCGCGCGCGGTGATCGCGGGATCGTGCAGCACCTCGACCTTCTCGGCGAGCGCCATGCGCCGGGCGTCCGCCACCACCGCCTCGGAGAACTGGTCGACGAAGACGTCGCCCTCCAGCAGCAGCGTCGCGACGCAGAAGGGGAGGTTGAGCTGCGCCGAGGTCAGCCCCTCGGGCCGGTACTTCCAGCCCACGTGATCGACCGTCGCCTGCGAGCCATGCACGGTGATCCCCGCGACATCGGTTGGTCCGAAACCGTGGCGCGCCTGCATCTTGCGGATCGCGTCGAGGGTGGTGTGATTGCTGCCGACGCAGGAATAGAATTTGAGCGAGATCCGCATCGTCTCGAAACGGACGCCGAGATCGCGGCTCAGCTGGGCGCGGTCGAAGCGGTCCTCGGAGCGCGAGAAGGTGGTGCAGAAGCCGCCATACTCGCTCTCGAAGACGTCGGCGATGCCGGTGAAGCCGCGCTCGGCGAGGAGCGCGCCATAGAGGCCGCTCTGGGCCGCGCGCCCCGCATGCATGCGCTTCACCATGGCGCCATATTGCGCCGCCATCAGACCGGCCGCCTGGGTCCCGGCGATGCCGAGGGCGTGCACCGTCTGCTCAGGAGAGAGTCCAAGCGCCGCCGCGGCGCCTGCCGCCGCCGAGAAGACGCCGACGGTGGCGCCGGAATGCCAGCCCTGACCGATATGCTCGGGGCCCATGCACATCCCGACGCGGGGACCGATCTCGTAGCCGGCGACGGCGGCGGTGAGAAGGTCGCGGCCGGTCATGCCAGGCCGCAGCTCGGCGATGGCGAGGAGTGGCGGCAAGGTCACCGCGCCCACGTGCAGCACGCCCTGGCGGTGCACGTCGTCGAGCTCGAAGCTCTGCACCAGCGTGCCGTTGACGAGGGCGGCGTGCGGCGCCGAGAGCCGGTCGCCGGTGCCCCAGACCGCGGCCCCTTTCGAGGCGTCGACCGCCGCCAGCGTCTCGCGCAGGATGCGCGACCAGGGCAAGCCGGCACCGAAGATGGCGCAGCCCAGCGCGTCCAGCATCAACAGCTTGATGCGCTGGCGCACCTCCGCCGGTATCCGCTCGTAGGAGAAGCCGGCGACGAACTCCGCGATGCCGCGGGTGTAGGGATTATCGACGCGCCCGCTGCTCTCCATCAGCTGCCCGGCCGGCTGGCGACTTCCGGCACGAAGACCTCCTGCCAGCTCTTCGGCTTGGTCTTGATGCTGCCGACCCGCGCCATGAAGTCGGCGAATTCCATGATGCCTTCAGGCGTCACCGTGTAGTGGAGATCGGGGTCCTCCAGGATGCGCAGGACGTCGTCGTCGGAAGACTTGACCGCCGCCATCTCGTTGTAGATGTGCGCGGCGGCGCGCTTGTCGGCGGCGATCCGCCTCGTCGCCTCGTCCGCCGCGGCGATGAAGGCGGCGCATAGTTTGGGGTTCTTCTCGTAGAAGGCGCGGGTCGTATGCGCCATGATCACGGTGGTCTTGCCCAGCACCTCCACCGAGTTGAAGACGCGGTGGATGTTGGGATGGTCGAGCTCCAGGAAGGAGAAGGGCGGCGAGGCCACATGGGCATCGATCTCGGTCCTGCCGGAGATCAGCGCCGCCGTCGCCTCCGGATAAGGGATGCCCACCGTGAGGGGATCGAGCTTGGCGTAATTCTCGTCGCCGAACTCCTTCGCCACCACCATCTGCAGGATGACCGCCGCGAAGGAGGTCTTGATGCCGGGGAGCGCGATCTTGTCGGCGGCGGTGAAATCCCGGAGCGTCTTGATCCCGGGCTTGTTGGTGTTGAGATAGAGCGAGCCCGCGCCGATGCCGGCGAGGCCGATCACCTCCAGGCGCGCATTGCCCTTCGCCTTGGACCACAGCGTCAGATAGCCGGGCACGCCCAGCGCCGCGATGTCGAGCGCCCCCGCCAGCATGGCGTCGTTGATGTTGTTGCCGCCGTCGATGACCGGCCAGCTCACCGTGATGTCGCCGAGCCCGGCCTGCTTCGCGGCCTGCTCCAGCAGATGCTCGTGCTGCATGATATAGAGCGGCAGGTAATGGATGCCGTAGCCCTTGGAGATCCTGAGCTCGGCCGTCTCGGCGCGCGCGGTGCCGGTGACCGCGATGACGGCGCAGAGCAGGGCCGCGCCAACGGCTGCCAGTCGCATCAAATTCCTCCCGCGTTTCACGTCGTCTGGGCCTCTCCGGCAGTATGTCGCGCTCTCGCGCGCGCGGCAAATCCGCGGGCCTTTCTCTTGACCGACCGCCGGTGCTCGCGGAAGCTCGCCGGCGATTCCACCGTCAGCCAGGAGAAAGCCATGGATTCCTACGAAGCCGGCCTGAAGATCCGCACCAAGGTGCTGGGCGAGAAGCACGTCCAGAAATCTCTGAACGACGTCGACGACTTCAACCGGGACTTGCAGCAGATCGTCACCGGCTTCGCCTGGGGCCAGATCTGGACGCGGCCGGGGCTCTCGCTGCGCGATCGCAGCCTGATCAATCTCGCGATGCTGACGGCGCTCGGCAAGCCGCGCGAGTTCCAGCATCACCTCGTCGGCGCGCTCAACAACGGCTGCACGAAGGAGGAGATTCGCGAGGTGCTTTTGCAGGCCGGCGTCTATTGCGGATTTCCGGCGGCGATCGAAAGCTTCCGCAACGCGCGCGAGGTGTTCAAGGAGATCGACAAGCACGGCTGATCTCGTCGGCGTTGCCGAGGTGCCTCGAATGTGACGGTTCGGCCGCGCGAAACGCGATTTTGCGTTTGACTTTTGGCGGTTATCCACCGCTAAACTCGTCGGAGAGTCAGGGGGCGGACATGCGCATTGCACGGATCGTTGCGGTTCTGCGGGGCGCTTGCCGGCCCCGTGCTCTGATGGCG
>DATKPX010000344.1:0-2220 GCA_035523855.1 Allostellaceae bacterium | reverse complement strand
ATCCCATGGAGATCGCACCCATGCAGAAGGCGGCGGAGTAGCCATGGCCGACGACACGCGCCAGACGAAGGACGCGTTGCTGAAAGCGCTGCTGCCGGACGTTCCTTTCGACGGCTGGACGACCGTGGCGATGCGGAAGGCGGCGGAGCAAGCGGGCATCGATCCGGCCGAGGCGGCGAGCCTCTTCCCCGGCGGCCCGCGCGACGCCGTCGCCTGGTTCAGCCGCTGGGCCGATCGCGAGGCGATGGCATCGCTCGCTTCTCTCGATCTCACCGCGATGAAGATGGGCGAGCGCATCGCCGCCGCGGTGCGCGCCCGCCTCACCGTGCTGGCGCCGCACCGTGAAGCGGTGCGCCGCTCGATGGCGCTGTTGGCGGCGCCGCAGAACATGTTCCTGGGCGCGCGTCTTCTCTACGAGACCGTCGACGCGCTCTGGTACGCGGCCGGCGACACCGCGACGGACTTCAACTTCTATACGAAGCGCGGCTTGCTCGCCGGCGTCTATGCCGCGACCACCCTCTACTGGCTCGACGACCGCTCGGAGAACCAGGTCGATACCGTCGCCTTCCTCGAGCGGCGGCTCGCCGATGTGCTGGCGACGTCGCGGGTCGGGGAGCGCCTGCGCAGCTGGGGCATGCGGTTCCCTAATCCGTTCCTCCTCGCCCGCCTGGCCCGGCGGCGATAGCGGCCGGCGGCTCCATGAGCGCCGGCGCGCTCCCTCTCCTGCAGCAGCAGGCCACTTCCGCCTACCGCGCCGGCCGGCTCAAGGACGCGCTGCAGATCTGCCGCCAGCTGCTGAAGCTGCAGCGGGACCGGCCGGACCTGCTGGCCTTCGCCGGCATGATCGCGCTCGAGCTCGGCGAGGTGCCGGAGGCGGCGGAGCTCTATCGCAAGGCCGTGCAGCGCCGGCCCGACTTCGCCGAGGCCTGGTACAATCTCGGCAACGCGCTGATGCGGCTGGAGTGCGTCGAGGACGCCGCCAAGGCGTATCGCCGCGCTGCCGAGCTCAAACCGGACCTGATCCCCGCCCACAACAATCTCGGCAGCGCGCTGCACGCCCTCGGCCGCTTCGAGGCGGCGGCGGAGGCCTACCGCCGGGTGCTGCGCCTGACGCCGGAAGCGCCGGAGGCCGAGCGCAATCTCGGCATCGCGCTGGAGAAGGCGGGCCGCCGCGCCGAGGCGATCGACATCTACCGCGCCGTCATCGCCAGGCGGCCGGACTGGTCGGTGGCCCACAGCAATCTCGCCAATGCGCTCCTCGCCGCGGGCGATGCGAGCGGCACCGCGGAAGCCTGCAGCCGGTGGCTGGAGATCGCGCCCGGCAACATGGAGGCGATGGCGCTCAAGGGCCTGGCGCTCTACGGCGCCGGCGAGCGCGAGGCGGCGCAGCATCTCCTCGACTTCGATTTCGTGCGGACCTTCAAGATCGAGACGCCGCCGGGCTATGGCAGCCTCGAGGAATTCAACGCGGCGCTCGTCGATTACGTGATGACGCATCCGACACTGCACGTGCCGCCGGCGGAGGACCCGCATTACCACCATCCCGCGCTCGCCATCACCGCCACCTTTTTCGGGCCGAAGGAGGGGCCGGTGGCGGATTTCGAGCGGGTGGTGCGGGCGGCGGTCGCCGACTATCTCGCCCGCATTCCGCCGGGCTCCAACCATCCCTACCTGATGAAGCCGCCGAAGCAGTGGGAATTCGCCTCCTGGGCCGCGGTGCTGCATTTCCAGGGCAATCTCACGCCGCACATCCACATGGACGGCTATGTGAGCGGCGTCTACTACCCGCTGCTGCCGGATCTCGTCGGCAAGCCCGAGAGCGGCCAGGACGGCTTCTTCGAGCTCGGCCGCCCGCCCGAGGATTTTCCGCTCGCCGAGCCGACCGCGCTATTGCCGGTCAAGCCTGAGCCCGGCCTGATGATCCTCTTTCCCTCCTACTTCTATCACCGCACGATCCCCTTCGTGTCCGACCAGCGCCGCATCTCCATCGCCTTCGACGTGATGCCGAGGGCTTAGCTGGATTTTCTGCAGCGCTCAGATCACCGGATAGCGGCTCCTGAGATCCGCGCGGCTGAAGGTGGTTCGGTCCTCCTTCGGGAGGCGATGCGCGCGGGCGAAGCGCTGGTAGCGCTCGCGCACATCGTCGAGGGAGAGGCGGCGCGCGATCGGGGCAAGCTGGATGATGTTGGGGCGCGAGTGGCGCTCTACCAGGAAGCAGGC
>DATKPX010000343.1:0-10951 GCA_035523855.1 Allostellaceae bacterium | reverse complement strand
GGGTGCGGCTCCATGCGCGCCGGCCGGGGCGCGTCGCGGCGATCGTGCTCTGGGCGTTGATCCTGTCGCCGGTGCTGGTGGCGCTCGCGGTGCGCGCCCTCGATCTGCCGCCGGGCCTGGCGCAGGGGCTGGTGCTCTGGGCAGCGGCGCCGCCACTGATGTCGCTGCCGTCGATCGCGCTGCTGATGGGGCTCGACGCGGCGCTCGCGCTGCTAGTGATGATCGCCGGCACCTTCCTGGTGCCGCTCACCCTGCCGCCGCTGCTGCTGGGCCTCATCGGGCTCAAACTCGCGATCGGCATGCTGCCGCTGATGGCGCGGCTCGCCTTCTTCATCCTAGGCGCCGCCGCAGTCTCGGCGGTGATCCGGCATTTCGCTGGCGAGGAGCGGCTCACGCGCTACCGCACCGAGATCAACGGCGCCAACGTGATCCTGCTGGTGCTGTTCGCCATCGCCATCATGGACGGAATGTGGGCGCGGATCGCCGCCGAGCCGCTGACGGTGTTGATCTATTCCGCCAGCGCGCTCGGCATCAGCCTGATCCTGCAGGGCGCGAGCTTCCTGCTCTTCACCCCGCTCGACCGCCCGAACGCCCTCACCATCGGCCTCATCGGCGGCAACAAGAACACGGCCATCGTCTGGGCGAGCATCGGCGCCGCGGCCTCGCCCGACCTGCTGCTGTTCTTCACCTGCACGCAGCTGCCGGTCTACCTGCTGCCGGCGGCGCTGGCGCCCTTCTATCGCCGCTTCAGCGCCAGCGCCGCCGCCACATCCCGCGCCGACTGAACCTTCAGCCCGCGGCGGCGCTGAACTGCTCCACCATCTTCGCGCAGACGGCGGGAACATCGCTTCGCCCGCCTTCGGCCTGCGGCTCCCAAGGCTGAGTACGAACGCCCTCCTCCCCCCGATCGCCGGTCCGGTGCGTCCCGCGGCAGGGCTTCCCGCGCTGATTGACGCGCCTCCGGCGCGCCAGTAGTTTCGGCGGAACGTCGCGCCGCCGTCCTTGGCCGGGCGCGATCCACTGGCTCAACGGGGAGACAAATCCGATGAAATCGAGACTCCTGGCCGCCACCGCCGGCCTGGCCCTGGCGCTTGGCTGCGCCCACGCCGCATCCGCGAAGACGCTGGTCTACTGCTCCGAGGGCAGCCCGGAGAATTTCTATCCCGCGATCAACACCACCGGCACCACCTTCGACGCGTCGGGCCGCACCATCTACAACCGCCTCGTCGAGTTCACGCCCGGCACCACGAAGACCGAGCCCGGCCTCGCCGAGAGCTACGATGTCTCCGAGGACGGCAAGACCGTCACCTTCCACCTGCGTAAGGGCGTGAAGTGGCAGACCACCAAATGGTTCACGCCGAGCCGCGACTTCAATGCCGATGACGTGATCTTCAGCTTCGATCGGCAATGGAAGAAGGACGATCCCTTCTTCAAGGTGACATCCGACAATCACAGCTACTTCAACGATATGGGCTTCGACAAGCTGCTGAAGTCGATCACCAAGGTGGACGACTACACGGTGAAGTTCGAGCTCAACGAGGCGGAGGCGCCCTTCATCGCCGACATGGCGATGGATTTCGCCTCGATCGGCTCGAAGGAATACGCCGACAAGATGATGAAGGCGGGAACGCCGGAGAAGGTCGACCAGGATCCGGTCGGCACCGGCCCCTTCATGCTGGTGCAGTACCAGAAGGACGCCATCGTCCGCTACAAGGCGAACCCGACCTACTTCAGGGGCAAGGCGAAGATCGATGATCTCGTCTTCGCGATCACCCCCGACGTCTCCGTGCGCCTGCAGAAGCTGAAGGCGAACGAGTGCCAGGTGATGCCCTATCCGAACCCGGCGGACATCGAATCGATCGGCAAGGATCCGAACCTGAAGCTGCTCGAGCAGCCCGGCATGAACATCGGCTATCTCGCCTTCCAGACCCAGAAGAAGCCGTTCGACGACAAGCGCGTCCGCCAGGCCGTCAACATGGCGATCAACAAGAAGGCGATCATCGACGCGGTCTATCTGGGCGCCGGCGTGGTGGCGAAGAACCCGATCCCGCCGGTCATGTGGAGCTACAACGACGCCGTGAAGGATTATCCCTACGATCCGGCGGCGGCGAAGAAGTTGCTGGCGGAGGCCGGATATCCGAACGGCTTCGAGACCGACCTCTGGGCGATGCCGGTGCAGCGCCCCTACAACCCCAATGCCCGGCGCATCGCCGAGCTGATGCAGGCGGATCTCGCCAAGGTCGGCGTCAAGGCGGAGATCAAGAGCTACGAGTGGGGCGAGTACCGCAAGCGGGCGCAGAACGGCGAGCACCAGATGGCGCAGCTCGGGTGGACCGGCGACAACGGCGATCCCGACAACTTCCTGCACGTGCTGCTGGGCTGCGACGCCACCAACGGCGGCAGCAACATCGCCAAGTGGTGCTACAAGCCCTTCGATGACCTGATCGTCCAGGCGGAGCACATCAACGACATCAACAAGCGCACGGAGCTCTATAAGAAAGCGCAGGTGATCTTCAAGGAGGAGGCGCCGTGGGTCACCATTGCGCACTCCGTGCAGTTCGCCGCGGTGCGCAAGAATGTCGAGGGCTTCAAGCTGAGCCCATTCGGCGCCCATAACTTCTATGGCGTCGATCTGAAGTAGTCACGGGCGGCGCTCGGCCTCGCGAGCAGGCCGGGCGCCACCCCTTTACGGATCCCGGCGGCCGTCCGCCGGAGCTTCCGGGCATCGAAGCCAAATGCTGCGGTTCATTCTCACCCGTGTCAGCCTGGTCATCCCGACCTTCATCGGGGTGACGCTGCTCGCCTTCCTGCTGGTGCACCTGATCCCGGGCGACCCGATCGAGGTCATGGCGGGCGAGCGCGGCATCGATCCCAAGCGCCACGCGGAGCTCAGCGCCGAGTACGGCTTCGACAAACCCCTCGTCGTGCAGTACGGAATCTATGTCGGCCATGTGCTGCGCGGCGATCTCGGCCTCTCGGCGATCACCCACCAGCGCGTCACCGAGGAGTTCTCCTCGCTCTTCCCCGCCACCATCGAGCTCACGCTCTGCGCCATGCTGTTCGCGGTGACGCTGGGACTGCCGGCGGGAATCATCGCGGCGGTGCGGCGCAATACCATCTTCGATCACGGCATCATGGGGGTCTCGCTCACCGGCTATTCCATGCCGATCTTCTGGTGGGGCCTGCTGCTGATCCTTCTGTTCTCCGGCACGCTCGGCTGGACGCCGGTCTCCGGCCGCGTCGATGCCGCGATCTATGTCGAGCCGCAGACCGGCTTCCTGCTCATCGACAGCCTGCTCTCCGACGAGGAGGGCGCTTTCCGCTCGGCGGTCTCGCACCTGATCCTGCCGACCATCGTGCTGGGGACGGTGCCGCTCGCCATCATTGCGCGCATGACGCGCTCGGCGATGCTTGAGGTCCTGGGCGAGGACTATATCCGCACCGCCCGCGCCAAGGGCCTGTCGCCGGCCTGGGTGGTCTGCGTCCACGCGCTGCGCAATGCGCTCATCCCCGTCATCACCATCATCGGCCTGCAGATGGGCTCGCTCTTCGCCGGCGCCATCCTGACCGAGACGATCTTCTCCTGGCCCGGTGTCGGCAAGTGGGTGGTCGAGGCGATCAACCGGCGCGACTATCCGGTGCTGCAGGGTGGCGTGCTGATGCTGGGCAGCGTGGTGATGGTGGTGAACCTGATCGTCGATCTCCTCTACGGCGTGATCAATCCGCGCATCCGGCACACGCGGTGAGCCGATGACCGCCGAAGTCCAGACCATCCCCATTGCCGCCGGCGCACCGCCCCACCCGCTGGTGGAATTCTGGCGCTACTTCGCGCAGAACAAGGGCGCCCTCGCGGGCCTTGCCGTCATCGTCGCGCTGGTGGCGCTGGCGATCCTGGCCGACCTGATCTCGCCGCACTCGCCGATCCTCAACCACGACGATGCCTTCCTGAAGCCACCGGTGTGGGAGGAAGGCGGCAGCTGGGCCTATCCGCTCGGCACCGACGCCATCGGCCGCGACCTGCTGTCGCGGCTCATCCACGGTACGCGCTATTCGCTCTTCATGGGCACGGTGGTGGTGGCGCTCTCGCTCTTCGCCGGCACCTTCCTCGGTTTGATCGCGGGCTTCCTGCGCGGCGTGCCGGAGATCGCCATCATGCGGCTGATGGACACGCTGCTGACGCTGCCGAGCCTGCTGCTCGCCATCGTCATCGTGGCGATCCTGGGACCGGGCCTCATCAACGCGATCTTCGCCGTCGCGATCGTGACGCTCCCCTACTACGTCCGCATCACCCGCGCGGCCGTCATCACCGAGCGCGCCAAGGACTACGTCACCGCCTCCCAGGTAGCGGGCGCCGGCATGCTGCGCCTCATGCTCTCGACCGTGCTGCCGAACTGCATGGCGCCGCTCATCGTGCAGGCGTCGCTGGGATTCTCCACCGCGATCCTCGACGCCGCGGCGCTCGGCTTCCTCGGCCTCGGCGTGCAGCCACCGCTCCCGGAGTGGGGCACCATGCTGGCGGATTCCCGCGAATTCGTGCTGCGCGCCTGGTGGGTGGTGACCTTCCCCGGCATCGCCATCCTGGTCACCGTGATGGCGTTCAACCTGCTGGGCGACGGATTGCGCGATGCCCTCGATCCGAAGCTGAAGCGCTGATGGCTCTGCTCGAGATCGAGAACCTTTCGGTCGAGTTCCCGGGCGTTTCCGGACGCTTGAAGGCGGTGGACCGCGTCTCCCTTCGCGTCGACGAAGGCGAGGTGCTCGGCATCGTCGGCGAGTCCGGCTCCGGCAAGAGCGTCACCATGCTGGCAATGATGGGCCTCGTGGCCTATCCGGGCGAGGTGCGCGCCGACCACCTGCGCTTCGCCGGCCGCGATCTTCTCGGCCTGTCGCCGCGCGAGCGCCGCGCCATCACCGGCAAGGACGTGGCGATGGTGTTCCAGGAGCCCACCAGCAGCCTCAACCCCTGCTTCACCATCGGCTTCCAGCTCGGCGAGACGCTCCGGCTGCATGCGGGCCTCGATCGCGCGGCGCGCCGCAAGCGCACCATCGAGCTGCTGGAGCAGGTCGGCATTCCCGCGCCGGAGACCCGCCTCGGCGCCTTCCCGCATCAGCTCTCCGGCGGCATGAACCAGCGGGTGATGATCGCGATGGCGATCGCCTGCAACCCCCGCCTCCTGATCGCCGACGAGCCCACCACCGCCCTCGACGTCACCATCCAGGCGCAGATCCTCGACCTGCTGCTGCGGCTCCAGCGCGAGCGGCAGATGGCGCTCATCCTCATCACCCACAACATGGGGGTGGTAGCGGAGACCGCGCAGCGCGTCATGGTGATGTATGCGGGCCAGGTGGTGGAGGAGCAGCCCGCGGATCGCCTCTTCGCCGCGCCGCGCCACCCCTATACGGCGGCGCTGCTCTCGGCGCTGCCGGAGCGCAGCCACGGCCACAACCGGCTGCCGACCATTCCCGGCGTGGTGCCGGGCCTGCACGACCGGCCGAGCGGCTGCCTCTTCAATCCGCGCTGCCGCTATGCCGACCAGCGCTGCCGCGCCGAGGAGCCAATGCTCACCCGCGCCGGCGCGACCTCGGTTCGCTGCCACTATCCGCTCGACGGCGCCAAGGCCGCGGGAGCGGCGGAGTGAGCGCCGTCGCCGAAGCGGTGGACCTTCGCCGGCACTACCGCGTGCGCCGCGGCGTCTTCGCCGCGCCGGGCCTCCTGAAGGCAGTGGACGGCGTTTCCTTCTCGCTGGAGCCCGGCCGCACGCTTGCCGTGGTGGGCGAGTCCGGCTGCGGCAAGTCGACGCTCGCGCGCATGGTGACGCTGATCGAGCCGCCGACCTCGGGCGATCTCCGCCTCATCGGCCGCGACGCCGTGAAGCCGGCGCGCGAGGATCGGACGCCGCTGCGCCGCGCCGTCCAGATCGTGTTCCAGAATCCCTACGGCTCGCTCAACCCGCGCAAGAAGGTGGGGTCGATCCTGGAGGAGCCGCTGGTCATCAACACCGATCTCGGCAAGGCCGAGCGGCGCGAGCAGGCGCGTGACATGATGGCCAAGGTCGGGCTCCGCCCCGAGCACTACCACCGTTATCCCCACATGTTCTCCGGCGGCCAGCGCCAGCGCATCGCCATCGCCCGCGCCCTGATGCTGAGGCCGAAGCTGGTGGTGGCGGACGAGCCGGTCTCCGCCCTCGACGTCTCGATCCAGGCCCAGGTGCTGAACCTGCTGCGCGACCTGCAGGTGGAGTTCGAGCTCTCCTACCTCTTCATCTCGCACGATCTCGGCGTGGTGCAGCACGTCTCCGACGATGTGCTGGTGATGTATCTCGGCCGCGCCGCCGAGCAGGGGCCGAAGGACGCGATCTTCCACCGGCCGCTCCATCCCTATACCCAGGCGCTGCTGGCGAGCACGCCCAGCGTCGCCAAGAAGCGCCAGCATATCGTGCTCAAGGGCGAGCTCCCCTCGCCGCTCAACCCGCCCCAGGGCTGCGCCTTCAACACCCGCTGCCCGCATGCCACCGATCGCTGCCGCGCCGAACGCCCGCCGCTGCGACCGGTCACCGACCGCCAGGTGGCCTGTCACTATGCGGAAAACTTTGTCTAGGTTGGGGTGTTCTTGCTCCGAATGACGTTTCGCCGACCGCCGGGCGGTTGACGCGCCGATCGCAGGGGCTATCACAGCCCCGGCAATCCCTGATCGATCGGAGTTCACCCTCATGAAGCTTGGCATCGTCGGCACCGGAGCGGTCGGCAGCGCCTGTGCCATGGCGTCGGTCCTGCGCGGCGCCGCCCGCGAGATCGTCCTGGTGGACCGGACCCGCGCCCGCGCCAAGGGTGTGGCGACGGACATGCGATACGGCACGCCGCTCTTGGCGGCGACCGAGATCAGCGACGGCGACTACGCCGATCTCGCCGGCGCGGCGGTGGTGATGATCACCGCCGGCGTCAACGAGAAGGCAGGCGGCGCCACCGATCGCAGCGATCCCGCCGGCCGCCTGCGCCTGCTGGAGGCGAATGCGCGGATCTACGAGGAGATCGTGCCGGAAATTGTGGCGGCGGCGCCGCAGGCGGTGCTGCTGGCGGTGACCGATCCGCCTGACCCCCTCGCCGACGTCGCGCGTCGTATCGCGCGCCATGAATGCGTGCTCAGCACCGGCACCTTTCTCGACAGCCTCCGCTTTCGCGTGCACCTGGCGCGACACTTCGCCGTGAGCCCGAATTCCGTGGAGGCGCAGGTGCTGGGCGAGCACGGCACCTCGTCGGTCTTTCTCTGGTCCTCGGCCCGCATTGCCGGCGTTCCCGCGCTGGAGGAGATCCGGCGGCGCGGCGGATCGCTCGACGATTTCCGCCGGGGGATCGAGCGCGAGGTCCGCTACGCCAACATCACGATCATCGAGGGGATTGGCGCCAGCCAGTACGGCATCGGCATGGTCTGCGCCCGCATCGCCGAGATGGTGCTCCGCCACGAGCAGGCGGTGATCCCGATCGGCTCCTTTCAGAAGGAGCTCGGCGTCACCTTGTCGCTGCCGAGCGTGGTCGGCCGCAGCGGCGTGACGCAAGTTCTGCAGCCCGCGCTCTCCGCCGAGGAGCGCCAGGGCCTCGAGAAGAGCGCGGAGACCTTGCGGCAGGCGCTGGCGCAGGTAACACGGTAGTTGCTTGCGGAAGCATCCTGCGTCCTTCGACGCGCTCCCTACACTCGCTTGCTCAGGATGAAGATCATTGGTGGCGGCATGAAGAAAACTTCCTCATCCTGAGCAAGCATAGCGCGTCGAAGGACGCACCGCCCGAGATCCAGCGCTCGACCTAATTTCCCGGCCGCCAGCGCAGGAGGTAGCGCTCCAGGCGGTTGATGCCGAGGTCGATCAGCAGCACCACCGCCGAGGTGAGGATGAGGCCGGCGAAGACGCCGGTGGTGTCGAAGACCCCTTCCGCCTGCGCCACCACATAGCCGATGCCGCGGGCGGCGCCGAGATATTCGCCCACCACCGCGCCCACCAATGCAAAGCCGATGCTGGTGTGCAGGCTGGAGAAGATCCAGGCCATCGCCGAGGGAAGATAGACGTAGCGCAGCAGCTGGCGCTCGCTCGCCTGCAGCATGCGCGCGTTGTTGAGGACGACGGGATCGACCTCGCGGATGCCCTGGAAGGTGTTGAAGAAGACGATGAAGAAGACGAGGGTCACCGCGAGCGCCACCTTGGAGGCGATGCCGAGGCCGAACCACAGGATGAAGATCGGACCGAGGATGACGCGCGGCAGCGCGTTCAGGATGCGGATATAGGGATCGAAGACGCGCGCCAGCAGCTCGACCCGCGCCAGCGCCAGGCCGGCGCCGACGCCAAAGGCGGTGCCGATCACGAAGGCCATCAGCGCCTCGACGAGGGTGGTGGCGAGGTGGGGCCAGATGAAGCCGGTCGCGACCCATTTCCAGATCTGCGCCACGATGGCGGTGGGGCGGCTGAAGAAGAAGGGATCGAGCACATCCGCCTCGGCGAGGCCCTGCCAGAGGCCCATCACGATGACAAAGACCGCCACCTGCGCGCTCAGCACCAGCAGCGGATTGAGCGGCTTCCGCGTGGTGGTGGCGACGCGGCCGGCATCGCTCTCCGCCTGCTGCGCGCTCACCGGTTGCCCGCCTCGTAGGAGTGCCGGACCTCGTCGCGGAGATCCGACCAGATCCGCTTATAGAGCTGCATGAAGTCGGGATTGAGGCGGATCTCCGCCACGTCGCGTGGCCGCGGCAGCGGCACCTCGTAGTCGCCCTTGATGCGCGCGCCCGGCCCGGCGGAGATCAGCACCACGCGGTCGGCAAGCGCCACCGCCTCCTCGAGATCGTGGGTGATGAAGAGCACGGTCTGCCGGCTCTCCTGCCAGAGATCGAGGAGCTCGTTCTCCATGATCTGCCGCGTCTGCACGTCGAGCGCGCCGAAGGGCTCGTCCATCAGCAGGATGCGCGGCCCGACGATCCAGCTCTGCGCCACCGCGACGCGCTTGCGCATGCCGCCGGAGAGCTGGTGCGGGAAGCGGTCTTCGAAGCCCCGGAGGCCGACGCGCTCGATGAAGCCGCGCGCCTGCGCCTCCGCCTCGGCACGCGGCGCGTTGCGGAAGGCGAGGCCCAGCATCACGTTGTCGAGCACCGTCCGCCAAGGCAGCAGCGCATCCTGCTGGAAGAGATAGCTCGCATGCTTGTTGATGCCGTCGAGCGGCTTGCCGAAGATCACCGCGCGGCCCTCGGGCGGCGTCAACAGGCCGGCCGCCACGTTGAGCAGGGTCGATTTCCCGCAGCCGGAGGGACCGACGATGGCGAGGAAGGTGCCGTCCCGCACCTCGAGAGAGACGTGCTGCAGCACCGTGTGCACGCCGCCGCGCGGCGCGCGAAAGCGGATGGTGACGTCCTCGAAGGCGACGGCGGGCGACGCGGACGTTGTCATGGACGACCAGGCGTGATGCGCGGCGCGCACCCACGGTCCGCCGCTCTCCGCGGGCGGGAGAGAACCGAAGCGCGGGAGCGCATCCGTCGCCGACCGGCGGCGACTAGTTCGTCAGCCCGACCTTCTTGGCCGCCGCCTCGGCGAAGCTGTTGTTATAGGTCTTGGTCACGTCGATTTTGGCGTTGGCGACTTCCGGATCGGAGCCGGCGAAGACGTCGAGAACCGCTTTGGCGCCCTTCGGATCCATCTTGCCGTCGAGGGAGTATTGCGGCATCGAGTTCTTGAGCGCCGCCAGGTAGAGCGCCTTGTCGCTGCCGACGAGATTGTCCGGCATCTTCGCCATGATCTCCTCGGGCGTATGCTTGTGGATCCACTGCAGCGTCTCCACGATCGCATCGGCGAGCGCCTGGGACTCCTTCGGATGCTTCTCGACCCAGGCGGTGTAGGTATAGAGCGCGCCGGCGGGATAGGCGCCGCCGAGCACGGCGAGCGTATCCTTCTCGCTGCGGGTGTCACTGAGGGTGCGGATATTCGGATACTTCATCTGCAGCACCGTCGGGGCGGGTTCCACCAGCACGCCGGCATCGACCTGGTTCTGCTCCATGGCGGCAACCGACGGCGCGCCATTGCCGAAGCCGACCACCGAAGTCTGCGAGGGGTCCTCGCCCGCCTTGCGCAGGAGGTATTTGAGGAAGAAATCGGTGGAGGAGCCGGGCGCGCTCACGCCGACCTTCTTGCCGACGAGGTCTTTCACCGTCTTGATCTTGTCGGTATTGCCCGGCGACACCATCAGCACCAGGCCGGGAAAGCGATCGAAGATCACGATCGATTCGAGGAACTTGCCCTTCGCCTGCAGCTCGACCGTATGGTCATAGAAGCCGGAGACCACGTCGGAGCTGCCGCCCAATACCGCCGTCAGCGCCTGGGAGCCACCCTTGAAATCGGCGATCTCCACCTCGAGGCCCGCCTTCTTGTACAGGCCGAGCTGCTCCGCCAGCATGGTCGGGAGATAGCAGAGGCACGAGCCGCCGCCGACGGCGATCTTCACCTTCATGTCGTCGGCGCGCGCGGGAGCCGCGCCGGCGGTGCCCAGCAGGAGGGCGGCCGCCATGGCGGCCACGCCCAGGCGCCAGCCGGAAATACGGGAAATCTGCTGTCGGATCATCGTCGCTCCTCCCTGACCTTTATTTGAGCATCAGCTGCCGAGCGGCGCCGATGCCACCGTGCCGTAGACTTGCCATAAACCGCGACGCGGCGCCAGCATCGGCGCGGCCGGCGCGCCGATGTCGCATGCGGAGGCGAGTTGCCTCAAACGGAGAAGTATTTCGCCTGCGGATGCATCACCACGATCGCGGACGTGGACTGCTCCGGCTCCAGTTGATCCTCCTCGGTGAGCGACAGGCCGACGGCGTCGGCACCCAGCAGCTTGAGCAACGGCCGCTGATCGCCCAGGTTGGGACAGGCGGGATAGCCGAAGGAATAGCGGCTGCCGCGATAGCCCTGGCCCAGCATCGCCTCGAGGTCGCGCG
>DATKPX010000342.1:0-12745 GCA_035523855.1 Allostellaceae bacterium | reverse complement strand
GACGAAGCGGTTGACCGCTGCACAGATCGCATCCCGATCGAGCGGCACCTGGTAGCCGCCGCGATCTACGTCCCTGGGCAGGTAGTGCAGTCGATGCAGAACCTGCCACTGCATCTCGCGATCATCGCCGGCCAGCAGATCCAGCAGGCCAGCGGTGCCGCTCGCGGCGCCCAGCTCCAGCAGAAGCACGCTGGCATTGAGCTTTCTCGCTCCGGATCCCTCTGCCATGGCCCTGCGGAGAGCCGGCTGCAGCTCGTCCCGGTGCCGATCGAGCGCGGCGCGAAACTCGCTGTCGATGAAGCCGAGCTCGCGATCCAGATCCGCGAGAAGGCGCTGCGGCGAGAAGGCCTGTTCGCGCGCGATCTGCCGCGCCTCCTCCGCATCGTTATCGCCACTGCCCATCGGTCTCTCCTCGCGCGGTATGTTCGCTATTTGTTCTTGCCTTGTCAATCGGGCGGCTGGCGAGGGATGGCTGCGGTCGGTTGTTGCGGCTACTGCGCCGCGGCGGCTGCGTCCAGCGTCGGATAGTCGGTGTAGCCCTTGGCGCCGCCGCCGTAGAAGGTGGGGCGGTCGGGCGGGTTGAGGGGGGCGTTGCGGCGGAAGCGCTCGGGGAGATCGGGGTTGGCGAGGAAGAGCGCGGCGAAGGCGACGAGATCGGCGGTGCCGGAGGCGACTGCCGCCATCGCCGTCTCCCGCGTATAGGCGCGGTTCACGATCAGCGTCTGGTGCCAGAGCGGACGCAGGAACCGTGAGTCCGGCATGACGCCGTCGGGCGCGGGCGTATCCGGCATCGGTTCCACGATATGGAGATAGGCGAGGCCGAGCCTGTCGAGCGCGCGCGTCGCATAGCCGAAGGTGGCCGCGGGATTGCTGTCGGCCATGTCGTTGAAGGGATTGCCCGGCGAGAGCCGGACGCCGACCCGATCCTTGCCCCAGACGCCGACCACCGCCTCGGTCACCTCCAGCAGCAGCCGCGCGCGGTTCTCGATCGAGCCGCCATAGCGGTCGGTGCGCCGGTTGCTGCCGTCGCGTAGGAACTGGTCGAGGAGATAGCCGTTGGCGCCATGCACCTCGACGCCGTCGAAGCCGGCGGCCTTGGCGTTGGCGGCGCCGCGGCGGAACTGCTCGACGATGCCGGGGAGCTCCGTCAGCTCCAGCGCGCGCGGCGTGACGTAGGGCTGCATCCCCGTCGCGGTCATCGCCTTGCCCTCCGGCTTCAGCGCCGACGGCGCCACCGGGAGCGCACCGTCAGGCTGCAGCGAGGGATGCGAGATGCGTCCCACATGCCAGAGCTGCAGGAAGACCCGGCCGCCGGCGGCGTGCACGGATTGCGTCACGCGCTTCCAGCCCTCCAGCTGCTCCGGCGAGTGAATGCCAGGCGTGCCGGGATAGCCAACGCCCTGGGGCGAGATTTGCGTCGCCTCGGTGACGATGAGGCCGGCGCCGGCGCGCTGCGCGTAATAAGTCGCCGCCAGCTCCGTCGGCACGTTGCCGGCGCCGGCGCGGTTGCGCGTCATCGGCGCCATCACGATGCGATTCCGAAGCTCGCAGGGTCCGAGATGGAGAGGGGTGAAGAGATCGACCATGTGCTCCTTCCGCGGACCGGGCTGCTCAGTTCGAAGACGGTAACATCGAACCGCGGCGCCCGCATCCTCGTCCGACCCTCGCGCCGCCTGCGGATTCTTTGTGCAGCAAGCTGCCCTGATCCTCCGCAACCAGCGCCGCGGTCCATCGGTGGCCGCTAACGCATCGGATGCATTGGAGAATATTTGTCACACCGCAGAGACCAGGCGGCGCCGTTAAATAAAATTCGATCTATCGATCGGCGGGCGAAGGCCACGCTCGCTGGCACGACCACGGGAAGAAACTCCGGAGCTCGGCCGGCGCGGCACACATGCTCTTCAACTCCTACCAGTTCATCTTTCTCTTCCTGCCGCTCGCGCTCGCCGGCTTCTATTTCTTCGGCTCCATCGACCAGAAGCTCGCGCTCTATTATCTCGTCCTTGCCTCCATGGTGTTCTACGGCACCTGGAGCGTGTTCTACCTGCTGGTGCTGCTCGCCCTGCTGCTGGTGAATGCCGGCTTCGGCTTCTACCTCTGCAGCGGCCGGCGCCGCTTCCGGAAGACGGCGCGCAATCTCGGCATCCTGATCAACCTCGGCATCCTCGGCTATTTCAAGTACGCCTATTTCATCGCGTCCAATCTGACCGACAATCTCCGCGTCCTCGCGGATTTTCGCGACATCGTCCTGCCGCTCGGCATCTCCTTCTTCACCTTCCAGAAGATCGCCTTCCTGATGGATGCGGAGAAGGGTCTGGTCGGCGAATTCAGGCTGTCGCGCTTCTTCCTCTTCGTGCTGTTCTTCCCTCAGCTGATCGCCGGGCCGATCGTCCATCACAGCGAGATGTTCGGCCAGTTCAGGTCGCCGCGCTTCGCGCGCTTCTCCTGGAACGCGCTCGCCACCGGCCTCACCATCTTCCTCTTCGGCCTCTTCAAGAAGACGGTGCTCGCCGACAGCATCGCGCCGCTGGCCGACGGGCTCTTCGCCGCCAGCAGCGAGGGGCGGGACATCAACCTCGTCTGCGGCTGGGTCGGCGCGCTCGCCTATACCATGCAGCTCTATTTCGATTTCTCCGGCTATTCCGACATGGCGATCGGGCTCGGCGAGATGTTCGGCCTGCGGCTGCCGATCAATTTCGATTCTCCCTACAAGGCACGCTCCATCATCGACTTCTGGCGCCGCTGGCACATGACCCTGTCGCGCTTCCTGCGCGACTACGTCTACATCTCCCTCGGCGGCAACCGCCGCGGCGAGAACAGGCGCTACCTCAACCTCTTCCTCACCATGCTGATCGGTGGCGTCTGGCACGGGGCGGGCTGGACCTACATCTTCTGGGGCGCGCTGCACGGGCTCTATCTCGTCATCAACCACGCCTGGCACCAGTTCGTGGCGCCGCGCCTCAAGCCGGTGGTGACCCTCCCCGCGCCGCTGACGGCAGGCCTCTCCTGGTTCCTCACCTTCCTGCTGGTGGTCTTGGCCTGGGTCTTCTTCCGCGCGCCGACCATGGCCTCGGCGCTGGCGGTAATCCAGGGCATGGCCGGGTTCCACGGCATCGGCAGCCTCGCCGCCGCCGGCGTCGACGCGCTCTCGCAGCCGCGCATGGGCACGCGCGACCTGATGCTGCTGCCGGTGTTGTTGGCGATCGCGCTCGGGATGCCGAACGTGCGCGAGCTCATGGGCGCGGCCTTCCCGCTGCTCCGCGACGACGGGCGCGAGCGGCGGCCTGCTCTGCTGCAGTGGCGGCCCGATCTGCGCTGGGCCGCGGCGATGGCGATGGTGGGCGGCTGGGCGATCATCGCCAGCAGCGGCATCAGCTCCTTCATCTATTTCCAGTTCTAGGGCACCGCGATGGTCCGATTGCCCGGCAACAGATCCTACGCGCTCCTGCTCCTGGCCGGCTGCGCGGCGGTGGTGCTCTCCTACGTGCTCGCCTGCATCGTCATCGATCCCTATGGCGTGTTCAATCTCTTCGCCTTCAGCCAGCACAATCCCGAGCGCAGCCTCCGCTACGCGAAGACCGCCTATATCGCCGAGCATTGCGGCGAGTACCGCGGCATCCTCTTCGGCAACTCGCGCAGCCTGCAATTCAGCGAGCGCGACCTCCAGACCTATTTCGAGGAGCCGGTGTTCAATTTCAGCGTCCAGGCGGATGCGCTGCCCGGGATCGAGGAGAAGCTCGACTGGCTGCTGCCGCGCTGCCCGTTCAAGGACGCGATCCTGGTGGTGGACGCGCAGATGCTGCTGGCGCGACCACTCGACCAGGGTCTCTTCCTGCGCGAGCACTATCTCGTCAGCGACAGCAACCGGCTCGAGTTCTTCGCGCCCTTCCTGATGGTGCCGCCGAAGATCGTGATCAAGACCGGGCTGGAGCTGCTGCAGGGGGCGCTCACGGCGCCGCCGCCCGGCAGCAGGCCGGAGCTGGTCGCCGACGCGGCGGTGCGCACGGGCATCCTGCCGGTGCAGCGCGCCTGCTATGCGCCCGATCCGGTGAACCTCGGCGTCTACCGCGCCAACCTCGCGGCCTTCCAGCAGGTGATCGAGCGGCTGAAAGCGGCCGGCCGATCGGTGCGGGTGATCGTGGCACCCCTCAATCAGAACCTGCTCGCGCGCTTCGACTACCGCGCCGTCGCCGACGCGGTGAGCGACGTCGTGGCGACGGCCGGCGGCGCCGCCGTCTTCACCGGCTACAACGCGCTCGCCCTAGACGACGATCTCTACATGGATGTCGGCCACTTCAACGGCGCCACCGCCGCGCTGCTGCTGCAGATCGCCTCCACCCGCGAGCGGCGGGCGCCGCTTATGGGCTGGTACAGCGGCGCCGAAGCGGCCGAGCTGCGCGATCTCCTGATCGCCAATGGCGAGCGGCGCGCGGCCGCCTGCGGGACACTCATGCCGCCGGGGCCCAGGGCGCCCCGCCCATCGGCGGTCAGCGCGCAATTCCTGGCGCAGTGAGCAAGCAAGCGGCAGCGGCTGAATTCCCCATGCAAAAATGTGGTGGCTGCCAATTCCACAGCTCACGTTGACAGAGCGCGAGCCCCTCGCACATTAGTGGTCAGGCGCCAGAGACCACGTCGAGCGAGGAGCGGCAGCGATGGCGGCACGTCAGTTACGGCTCGGCGCGTTCATGCGTCCGGTCAGCATTCACACGGCGTGGTGGCGCTACCCCGGCGCCTTCCCTGACGCCAACTTCAACTTCCAGCACCTGAAGCGCTTCATTCAGACCTTGGAGCGCGGCAAGTTCGACGCCTTCTTCATGGCGGATCACCTCGCGGTGCTGAACATGCCGATGGCGGCGCTGAAGCGCAGCGCCACCGTCACCTCCTTCGAGCCCTTCACCCTGCTGTCGGCGCTGGCTGGCGCCACCGAGCGCATCGGCCTCATCGCCACCGCTTCCACCACCTTCGACGCGCCCTATCACATCGCGCGCCGCTTCGCCTCCCTCGACCACATCAGCGGCGGCCGCGCCGGCTGGAACATCGTCACCACGTCAAACCCCGACGCCGCGCTCAATTTCGGCCTCGACGACCACATGGAGCATGACGAGCGCTATCGCCGCGCGCGCGAGTTCTATGACGTGGTGACCGGGCTCTGGGACAGCTTCGCCGAGGACGCCTTCATCCGCGACGTCGACAGCGGCGTCTATTTCGATCCCGCGCGCATGCACGTGCTGGATCACCAGGGCGAGTTCCTGAAGGTGCGCGGCCCCCTCAACATCGCGCGGCCGCCCCAGGGCTGGCCGGTGATCGTGCAGGCGGGCGCCTCGGAGGCGGGCCGCCAGCTCGCCGCCGAGACCGCGGAGGTGATCTTCGCCAGCGGCAGCAAGCTCGCCGATGCCCAGCGCTTCTACGCCGACGTCAAGGGCCGGATGGCGACGCTCGGCCGCGAGCGCGATCACCTCAAGATCCTGCCCGGCGCCCTCGTCATTGTCGGCGAGACGGACGCCGAGGCACGGGAGAAGAAGGCGCTTCTCGACAGCCTTGTCCATCCCGACAGCGGCCTCGCCTCGCTCTCGATCGCCCTCGGCCACGACGCCTCCGGCTTCGATCTCGACAGTCCCCTCCCGGAGATTCCCGAGAGCAACGCCAGCCAGAGCGGCCGGCAGCGGGTGGTGGAGCGCGCGCGGCGGGAGAATCTCACCGTGCGCCAGCTCGCCCAGATCGCCGGCGGCTTCGGCGGCCTCACCATGACGGGCACGCCCGCGACGATCGCCGACCAGATGGAGGAGTGGCTCACCGCCGAGGCTTGCGACGGCTTCAACGTGATGTTTCCCTATGTGCCCGGCGGCCTCGACGACTTCGTCGACAAGGTGGTGCCGGAGCTGCAGCGGCGCGGCCTCTTCCGGCGCGAGTACGAGGGCAAGACGCTCAGGGAGAATCTGGGCCTGCCGCGGCCGGAGAACCGCTTCTTCAAGACGCGGTAGGATCCGCGCATCGTCGGGTTTCGGAGAGGGAGAAGGTCATGCGCCTCTTGGTGGTGGGAGCCGGATCGACCGGCGGCTATTTCGGCGGGCGCCTCGCGCAAGCCGGCCGCGATGTCACTTTCCTGGTGCGCTCCGGGCGCGCCCGGCAGCTCCAGGCGGAGGGACTGCAGATCGTGAGCCCGCACGGCGACGTCACCCTCAGACCCGAGCTGGTGACCGCGGACGCGATCAAGGCGCCTTTTGATGCGGTGCTGCTGACGGTGAAGGCCTTCTCGCTGGAGGCCGCCCTCGACGACCTGGCGCCGGCGGTGGGGCCGAAAACCATGATCGTGCCGGTGCTGAACGGCATGAGGCATGTGGACGCGATCAAGGCGCGCTTCGGCGCCACGGCGCTGGTGGGCGGCGTCTGCAAGGTCGCCACCACCCTCGACGACAAGGGCCGCATCCTGCAGCTCGCCCAGTTCCAGGAGCTCGCCTATGGCGAGATGAGCGGCGCGCCGTCCGAGCGCACGAAGGCCCTCGACACCTTCATGCGGGGCGCCGGCTTCGACGCCCGGCTCACGGCGCAGATCGAGCTGGAGATGTGGGAGAAATGGGTGCTGCTGGCGGCGCTCGGCGGCATCACCGGCCTGATGCGCGGCAACATCGGCGAGATCGAGGCGGCGCCGGGCGGCGTCGACTTCGCGCTCCGCCTGCTGGACGAGGTGGTCGCGGTGGTGCGCGCCTCCGGCCAGGAGCCGCGCGCGCCGTTCCTGGCCACGACGCGGACGACCGTCACCGCCAAGGGCTCGTCCCTGGCGCCGTCGATGTACCGCGATCTGCAGAAGGGCGCGCGGATCGAGGCCGACCAGATCGTCGGCGATCTGCTGGCGCGCGCGCAGAAGCTCGCCGTCCCGACCCCGCTGCTCTCGGCCGCCTACGCGAACCTCTCGATCTATCAGAGCCGCGTCGCCAAATCATAGTCGGGACGGCCGACGGAGCGCGGCCGGTGTCCCGCCCGCGAAAGGGGACACTTGTGCGTGCCGCTACTCCGAGGTCATCCCAATTGTGCGCAGCCACATCTCGACCAATCGAGGCCAGTCGGTGATCGGAAACCGAGTCTGCCGCAAGCCGAACGCATGCCCGCCTTGTGCGTAGAGATGCATCTCCACCGGCACGCCGGCTTTCTTCAGGGCAGCGAAGTAGACCAGTGATTGATTCACACCGTCCGGGTGGTCGTCTTCTGCCTGCACCAGGAATGTGGGCGGTGTTTCGCCGGAGACTGGAACGCTGGGATTCAGACTGTTGCCGTCAGTTACGAGATGCCCCGGCGCGAGATGCCCGGGATAGACAAGCACGGCGAAATCCGGGCGGGCGCTCTCTTTGTCGGCATCATCCAGGGCTGCGTACAAGCGCTGCCCATATTTCGTGCTGATTTCCGCCGCAAGGAACCCACCAGCCGAAAACCCAAGCACGCCAATCCTGCGTGGATCGATATGCCATTCCTTGGCGTGAAGGCGCACAAGTCCGATGGTTCTCTGCAAATCCTCCAACGACCGCGTTGATGTCGCGAGATCGTCGGGACGGCACTGGCATCGCCAATCGTAAGGCTCGCTCGGGACGCGATACTTCAAGAGCACGCAAGTGATGCCCTTGGATGTCAGCCAGTCGCAGGCTTCGGTGCCTTCGAGGTCGATGGCCAGCACTTCGAAGCCGCCGCCGGGAAGCACCACGACCGCAGCCCCGGTGCTCTTCCCTTCTGGCGCATAGACCGTCATCGTGGGTTGGGTCACGTTGGTGACCCACATCCATGGTTTGCCTGCAACCATGTTCTGCCCTTCCAGCCCTTCGATTTCCGGCCCCGGCACCGGCTTGGCATCGGGCGGCGTTCCCGGCCATATCGGAACTTGCGCATGACCGGAAGAGGGCTGCCAAGTGCCCGCCAGCGCGTGCTCACTTCCAAGCGCGATCACCGCACAAAGCGCAAAGATCAAGAACCTCATCACCGGCCCCGGTCTCGGATGTCCAGATGGATATTCCTTAAAGCCTCGCTTACGGAGTCGCATAGCGCAAGTTGCTGGAGGTTTGCTTCAGTCACAGGCGCAAGACTGGATACCGGGTGTTCAGCGTCGAGGTGA
Source organism: Allostellaceae bacterium (assembly GCA_035523855.1). Lineage (GTDB taxonomy): Bacteria > Pseudomonadota > Alphaproteobacteria > ATCC43930 > CGMCC-115725 > DASZHJ01. The sequence continues at coordinate 4,647 of DATKPX010000342.1, read as the reverse complement.
AGCCAGGTGCGGGCTCGAACCGGGGTCTCGAACCGGCTTCCGCTTCGGTGAAAAATGCTTAGAGCGTCTTCAGGTACTCGATGATCGCCCAGCGCTCGTCGGGCGTGAGCCGGGTGCCGTATTCGTGGCCGCCATTGCCGTTGCCGTTGGCGTTCATGGGATCGGCCGCGAAGCTGCCGCTCTTGAACGGCGACCGGTCGGTGACATAGCCGACGTTCTTGGGATCGTAGAGGCGGCTGCCCACCATGAAGCCGGGCTTGCGGTCCTTGGCGGGCGTCAGCAGCTCCCAGAGATTGGGCACCGAGCCGTTGTGGAGGTAGGGCGCGGTGGCCCAGATGCCGCGCAGCACCCGTGACTCATAGGCGGCGCCGGTGTCCGGCGATGGCGGCTTGTACATGTCGGCGAGGCGGGACTTGATGGTCGCCTGCAGATCCCGGATCAGGTCGAGATTGCGCATGGTGAGGTCGCCTGGGCTCTTTCCCGGCGCGAGCTCCGACACGTCCATGCGAAGCGCCCGCCACACGCCGCTATGCTCGAGCTTGTCCGGCGTCACCAGGGGAAGGACCGCCTCGTCGACCAGGCTGCCCACCACCGAGCTGGCGAGGATGCTGCCGATCTTCGCGGGATCGGCAAACCGCGCGTTGAAGGGTGGCGGCGGCACGAGCGAGCCGGCATAGAGGCCCGGCTTCCCTTCGCGCAGGGAGTTGCGCAGCATCTTGGGATCGGTCCCTACCGCCTTCACCGGCGTATCCCAGGCATCCGCGGGATGGACGAGCTGTTGCGACGGCCGCTCGCCGTGGCACTCGCCGCAATTCGCGTCGAACAGTGGCTTGCCCTTGGCGGCCAGCCGTTCGTCGAGCCCGAAGAGATCGCGCGGCCAGGGCGGTGGCCGCAGCGCGGCGATCTTCTCCTCGAGCGTCTGCAGTCCGGCGAAATCCGCCGAATTCGTGTTGTACCGGATCACTGCCGGGGCGAGCGCCGTCGCCGGGATATGGACTCTCGGCTTGAAGTCGGCGAAGACGCCGAACACCTCGCCGGTGTTGCGGGCGAGCGCCTGGATGAAGAGCCCGTTGGGAACGCCGCCGTTCCACTGCGTGCGGTCCTGCCGCGACGCGTTCCAGAGGAAGGGATAGCTGACGGGCGCGTCGGCCCGGCTGAAATTCTGGGGAATGCCGAGGTCGCGGCCGGCCACCCGATTGAAGATCATGCCGAAGGCGTCGAGACGGCCTGGCCCCCAGGGCGAGGCAGGCAGGCTCGCGTCCATGAAGTCGCCGAACTGGCGTACCCATTCGCCGAAATCGGTTCGCAACCGCGCGACGGCAGCCGGCGTTGCGCCGGCCGCGAGCACGGCCTTGGCGAAGGCGTCGAAGCGATCGGCCTCAGCCAGGGTCGCCCGCGCCGCCGCGGTGAGATCGACGAGGAACTGCTGGAAGTCGGCATTCGCCGGCGCGCCGTCCAGTCGCAGCACATGGGTGACGCCATCCCTGGGGTATTCGAGCTGCCCGGTATGGCAGGCGGCGCAGGTCATGCCGAGCTGTCCCGTCGCCGGCGTGCCGTCGATCACAAAGCCCACCGGCAGATCCTCGGCGTTGCGCGGGCTGTCGTTGCGCAGATAGCCGTAGCGCCGCAGCTGATCGGCGCCGAAGGGCCCGTCGGCATCGAGACGGCGCAGCGCCTTGAACCAGGCATACGGCATCATGTGCGAGCCCTGGCCGGTGCTGTAGAAGGTGTCGCGATCGGCTTCCGACCAGCCCTGCGAGAGGTAGGTCACCGGGGACTGCGCCCGGCCCTCGTTGGCGGCGACAACAGACAAGAACAACGCGAGCGCGCTGACCCAGAGCCGCGCGGTCGTCGCCTGTCGCCGCCTGCATTCCGCCATCTGTTGCATCCCCGCTGTTCGGATTTTCCCCGACGGCGCCCGCGAGCGGGCACAGGCCGAAGCGGGGCGCTCCGGACGCGACGAACACCTGGGCGTTCAAGACGTCGCTGGCGGGAAGCGGCGCGAAGTGTCACACACGCCACACCCGGTCTCAAGAATGAGGCGAGCGGCGCTCGTCACGGACAAAAGAATCTGGCGCGTCGCGGATAGCCGGAGGACGGCGAGCCGGGTGTGGGTCTATGCCGGCTAGGCTGCGCGCCGCTTGCGGAGCGTCACCCGGTCCTTGTGCGTCATCCAGGCGAAGAGCGCCGGCATGAACCAGGCCTTGCCGGCGACCAGCGGCACGTAGCCCGGCGGCCGGAAATCGAGCGCCGAGGCGCCCTTCCCCTCGCCCAGCACCTGCTGCGCCGCCTTGGCGCCGGCCCAGCGCGCCCAGACCACGCCCGAGCCGCAATAGCCCGCGGCATAGCGCTGGCCCGCGCGCGAGAAGATGCGCGGCACCATGTCGCGGTTCATCGCCACATAGCCGTACCAGCTGTGCTCGAGCGCGACGTCGCCGAGCTCAGGGAAGATGTCGGTGAGCGCCGTCCGCAGCGACTGCGTCGGCCAGGTCGCCTCGCCGGCGATGGTGCCGTCGCGGCCACCGAAGAGGATGCGCGAGCCGTCCGGCGACGGCCGGTAGTAGTAGTGCAGCTGGCGCGTCTCCGTGCACATCATCCGCCGCGGCATCAGCGCGCCCATCAGATTGGGCGAGAGCGGCGCCGTCGCGATGATGCGGCTCCTGACCGGCACCAGCCGGCGGCGCAGCCAGCGGTCCGCCGTGTCGGTATAGCCGTTGGTGCCGACGATCACGTCGCGCGCCATGACGGTGCCGCGCGCGGTCGCGACTGCATAGCCGTCCCCGTCGCGGCTGATGCCCAGCACCGCGGTCTCGCCGTGGATGACGGCGCCGGCCGCGCGCGCGATCCGCAGCATCGCCGCGTGCAGCTTCGCCGGATGGAGGCCGCCGATATCCATCCGCACGCTGCCGCCGAGATAGAAATCGGTGCCGAGGAACTGCCGCTGCTCGCCGCGCGGCACGGCATAGGATTCGACGCCGAGCTTCGTACTCAGCCAGTCGGCCTCGCGCGCCAGGCGGTCGTAATCCTCGGTCGAGAGCGCGCCGTTGAAGCGCCCGACCAGCTTGAAGTCGCAGTCGATCTTCTCCTCGGCGATGAAGCGGTAGAGATCCTCGCGCGCCGCCTTGGATTCCTCCTGGATCGCCAGCGCCCGCGCCGCGCCGAACTTCGCCGTCATCTCGGCGAGGCTCGGCCGGAGATTGCCGCTGGTGATGCCGCCGTTGCGGCTGGAGGCGCCCTCGCCGGGTTTCTGGCGGTCGAACACCTGCACCGAGCGGCCGGCGCGCGCCAGCGTGAGGGCGGCGCTGAGCCCGGTATAACCCGCGCCTACGATCACCGCGTCCACGCGCGGCGCCACCGGCTGGCTCGGTAGATCGCTGAGCGGCGCCGCGCGCCACCAATAGGGCGCGGATGATGCCGCCCCCGCCTCGCTCGCATTGGACAAGCTGCAAACCCCCGCTTTAGAACCGACAGCACCATCTAACGCCGCCGCCCGGCGCGAGACAATGCGCCCGATCGGCTCGACGGAGGTTGCCAGCCTCGACCCCGAATTATAGAACCAGGGTGACCGACAGCGTCCACCGGAACCAGGCGAGGCGGCGATGACCGAGAGGGGATTGAGCACGGTGCTGAAGGCGAAGCTCGGAGAGAGGCGCGCTCTCCTCGTGCCGGGCGCGGCGAATGCGCTCGCCGCCCGCGTCATCGAGGATCTCGGTTTCGAGGCCGTCTATCTCACCGGCGCCGGCCTCTCCAATACCTTCTTCGGGATTCCCGATCTCGGTTTCATCAATCTCACTGACGTGGTGCAGCACACGCTGGCGATCCGCCAGGCGGTCAAGCTCCCGATCATCGTCGACGCCGATACCGGCTTCGGCAGCGCCCTCAACGTGCACCACACCGTGCGCGCCCTCGAGCAGGCCGGCGCCAACGGCATCCAGCTCGAGGACCAGGTGATGCCGAAGAAATGCGGCCACTTCGCCGGCAAGGAGGTCGTGCCCCGGGCGGAAGCGGTGGAGCACATCCGCGCCGCCGTCGAGGCGCGGCGCGATCCCGATTTCCAGATCATCGCCCGCACCGACGCCCGCGCCGTGCTCGGCCTCGACGAGGCCCTCGCCCGCGCCGTCGCCTTCATCGAGGCGGGCGCCGACGTCACCTTCGTCGAGGCGCCGGAAAGCCGCGCCGAGATCGAGACCATCATGGGCCGCTTCGACAAGCCGCAGGTGCTGAACCTCGTCGTCGGCGGCAAGACGCCCACCGTCGATCGCGCCGACGCCAAGGCGATGCGCGTCGGCATGCTGCTCTACGCCAATGTCGCGCTGCAGGCGGCGGTCGCCGGCATGCAGGCCGCCCTCGCCCGCCTCAAGACCGACGGCCGCGTCGACGAGAAGACCCCGGGCATCGCCAGCTTCGCCGACCGCCAGCGCCTGGTGCGCAAGGACTATTTCGACGCGCTCGACAAGCGGCACGCGGTGAAGGAGTGACGCGGAGCTGGACCGCAAGGAGACACGGTGCCCACGGAAAAGGTAAACGAAGCGACACGCCGGGAGTGGCGTGAGCTCGGATTTTTCTATGAGCGAAATGACGTAACTAAGGAATGGCTGATACGTGGCTCGCGTGCCGGCTTATTTAGACTTGCGCAGGCCCTTCTTG
>DATKPX010000341.1:0-3842 GCA_035523855.1 Allostellaceae bacterium | reverse complement strand
CACGGCGGTCTGCACGAAGAGCGAGGTCTCGAAGGGAAGCTCGTTGCGGCCCTCGCGCCGCGCGTTGTTGTAGTCGACGTCCATGAATATGTAGGAGCCCACCTGCAGCTCGGTGAAGACGCGCGCCTCGGGATCGAGATCGAAGGTGCCGGTGCCGGCGCCGGTGACGATCGGCACGGAGATGCCTTCCTTCTTCAGGCGCTCCACGATGGATTGCAGCCGCTTCAGCACGTCGAGCGTGCGCGCGCGCCGCTCCTCGCGCTTCGCCAGGTGCTGCAGGTTGCCGGCATAGGCCTGGAGGCCGCGGAAGCGCAGCACGCGGGAGGCGCCGATGCCCCAGGCGAGCTCCAGCACTGCCTCCTCGGTCTGCGCGCCGGTGCGGCCATGACCGGCAAAGAAATCGACGAGCACGTCGAGCGGCTTGCCGTCCGCCTGGGCCGCCGCCGCGAGCGCGGTGAGGTTGGTGGGATTGTCCACCACCACCGAGAGGCCGTGGTGGTCGTGGGCGTTGAGCGCGAAGAGGCGCTCGATCTTGGAGAGCGTCACCTGCGGCGAGGTGATGTGGACGCCGGGGACGCCGGCGCGCACCATCACCTCCGCCTCGCCCAGCGTCGCGCAGCAGACGCCGAGGGCACCGGCGGCGACCTGCAGCTCGGCGATCTTCACGGATTTGTGCGTCTTGGCGTGCGGGCGCAGATTGACGCCGACGCCGCGGGCGTGGGCCGCCATCGAGGCGATGTTGCGCTCCATGATGTCGAGATCGAGGATCAGCGCCGGCGTGTCGAGGGATCCGCGCGATCCCGCCACGCCGATCAGATGTGCATTCGGTCCGAGATCGGTCATCCCGATGAGCTCCTGAGCATCGCGTTACCGGCAGACTGCATAGCGTCTCGCCGCGGAAAAGGCCAGGAACCAGCGCGCGCCGGCGGCCTTGTCCCTAGGGCGGCGGCACCGCGCCCTTGCGCTCGACGATCAGGCGATAGGCGTCGGGCTGGCGGTGCTTCTCGAAGTTGAAGATGGTGGTCTTGTAGGAGCGCGTCGCGTCGAGGTCGCAGCGCGCGACCACCAGCTCGTCCTCCAGCGTGGTCGCTTGCGCCGCGATCTCGCCCGAGGGCGCGATGATGGCGCTCTGGCCGATCTGCATCACGCCTTCCTCGACGCCGCATTTCGCCACTCCCACCACCCAGGTGCCGTTCTGGTAGGCGCCCGACTGCATGACAAGATGATTATGGAAGTTGGAAAGCGCGTCGTGCTCCGGCGCCGGCGGGTTGTGCATGGGGGTGTTGTAGCCCACCAGCACCATCTCGACGCCCTGGAGGCCCATCACGCGGTAGACCTCGGGCCAGCGCCGGTCGTTGCAGATGCACATGCCCATCACGCCGCCCATGCTGCGGAAGACCGGGATTCCCAGGTTGCCGACCTCGAAGTAGCGCTTCTCCAAGTGCTGGAATTGCCGCCAGGGCTCGTGCTCCGCATGGCCGGGTAGATGCACCTTGCGGTATTTGCCGACGATCCGGCCGGACTTTTCGACCAGGATCGCGGTGTTGAAATGGCGGAGGCGGCCCGCCTCCTCGGTGAGCTCGGCATAGCCGAGGCAGAAGCCGATGCCGAGTTTCGCCGCCGTCTCGAACAGCGGTCGCGTCTCCGGCCCCGGCATCTCGCGCTCGAAAAAGGCGTCGATCTCCGCCGGATCCGCCATGAACCAGCGCGGGAAGAAGGTGGTGAGCGTCAGTTCCGGATAGACCACGAGATCGCACCCCATGGCGTGCGCCTGCTGCATGAGATCGATGAGCCGGCGCACCACCTGGGCGCGGGAGTGGTTGCGGCTGATGGGGCCGACCTGGGCAGCGCCGACGGTGACGATCCGGGTCATGCACCCACCTCCTCGGGCCGCCGGCCGACGAGGCGCGTCCAGATCTCGGGATCGGTGGCGCCCTCGGTGCCGAAGAGCAGCACGCGGGACGCGCCGTCGAGGCCGAGCGCGGCCGCCGTCGGCGGATCCGACATCGCCGCGATCAGCCCCGCCAGGCCGGCGACACCGGTCTCGCCGGCAACCAGCGGCGGATCGCCGGCGCCGCCTTCGGCGAGGAGCCGCACTGCGTCGACGGCGGTCTGGTCGGAGATGGCGAGCACGTCGTCGAGGGCGAGGCGCAGCACGTCCCAGGCCAAGAGCGAGACCTCGCCGCAGGAGAGACCGGCCATCACGGTCTCGAGATCGCCGCCGACCACCATCGGCCTGCCGGCCTCGATGCTGCGGAAGAGCGCGTCGGCGTTCACCGGCTCGACCGCCGCCAGCCGCGGCCGCTCCGCGCCCCAGCGCTGCCAGCTCAGCGCCGCCACCGCGGCGGCAGCTCCGCCGACCCCCGCCTGCATGAAGATGTGGGTGGGGCGCTCCGCGATCTGCTCGAAGGCCTCGCCGGCCATCACGCCATAGCCGTGCATGACGTCGCGCGGAATATCGGTGTAGCCGGCATAGGACGTGTCCGAGACCACGGTCCAGCCGTTGCGCCGCGCCTCCGCCGCCGCGTGGCGCACCGCGTCGTCGTAGCTGCCGGGAACCCGCAGCACCTCGGCGCCGTAATGGGCGATTGCGGCGCGCCGGCCCTCGCTGACCCCGGCGCCGACGAAGATCACGGCGCGGCAGTGAAAGAGCCGCGCGCCCCAGGCGACCGAGCGACCGTGGTTGCCGTCGGTAGCGCAGGTCACGGTGAGGCGAGCGGCGATGTCGCGATGGCGGCCGGCGATGAGATCGCGCGAGGAGGGCTCCGTGCCGGTGGCCGCGGCGACCTGCCGCTGCAGCTGGCGCAGCACCGCATAGGCGCCGCCCAGCGCCTTGAAGCTCTTGAGGCCGAAGCGCGCCGCCTCGTCCTTGTAGTAGACGGCGCCCAGCTCGAGCCGCTTGGCCAGGCCCGCGAGCTCGCGCAGCGGAGTAACCCCGTAGCCGGGCCAGCTCGCGATCTCCGTGCGCGCCGCCGCGAATTCTGTCGCGCTCAGGATCCGCTCGAGCTGGCGCGGATAAGGCAGGCCGTGCTCGACGCGCCCGTTGGCGACGTGGCGAAAGGAAGGTTCGGCGGTCATTGCAGCGCGGCGGCGAAGGCGGGATCGACCTCGCGCAGATGGCAGGCGACGTGATGGCCGGGCCGCACCTCTTTCATCACCGGCTCCTCCACCTTGCAGCGCGGTTCCGCATAGGGACAGCGGGTGTGGAAGCGGCAGCCGGAAGGCGGGTTGATCGGGCTCGGCACGTCGCCGGGCAGGATGATGCGCTCGCGCTTTGCCTCGGGATCCGGCGACGGCACCGCCGAGAGCAGCGCCTCGGTATAGGGATGCAGCGGCGTCGCGAACAGCGAATCCCGATCGGTGAGCTCGACGATCTTGCCGAGATACATGACGGCGATGCGATGGCTGATGTGCTCGACAACCGCGAGGTCATGCGCCACGAAGAGATAGGAGATCCGGAACTCCTCCTGCAGGTCGCGCAGCAGGTTGATCACCTGGGCCTGGACGGAGACGTCGAGGGCGGAGACCGGCTCGTCGCAGACGATGAGGCTCGGCTGCAGCGCCAGCGCGCGGGCGATGCCGATGCGCTGGCGCTGGCCGCCGGAAAATTCGTGGGGATAGCGGCGCGCGGCGTCCGGTGTCAGGCCGACATCCCCAAGCAGCGCGGCCGCGCGTGCCGCCGCGTCGCGATGCTTCCACCCGGCGATCAGCAGCGGCTGCGCGACGATGGTGCCGACGTGGCGGCGCGGGTTGAGCGAGCCGTAGGGGTCCTGGAAGATCATTTGCGCGGCGGCGCGCAGGCGCTTCAGCGCGGCGCCGCTGGCGGTTAGCAGGTCTTGCCC
>DATKPX010000340.1:0-10548 GCA_035523855.1 Allostellaceae bacterium | reverse complement strand
CCCAGCTCGGCTTCGATCCCGTCTGGTTCGGCGTCATCATCGTGATGACCGTCGAGCTCGGCCTCATCCATCCGCCGGTCGGCATGAACGTCTTCGTCATCAAGAGCGTGGTGCGCGACGTCAACTTCGCCACCATCTTCCTCGGCGTCATCCCCTTCGTGATCACCGACATCATCCGGCTCGCGATCCTGATCCTGCTGCCGGCGATCGCCACATATCTGCCGTCGCGGATGTGAGCTAGCCGCCGAGGCTCACCCCCACCAGCCGGCCGATCGCGAAGGTGACGAGCGCCGCGCCGTAGCCGATGGCGAGCTGGCGGAGCGCGGAGAAGAGCGGGCCGCGGGCGGTGAAAAGCGCGGTGACGACGCCGCTGGCCATCAGCGCGAGGCCGGCGAGCGCGATGCTGGCGACCACCGCCGCGATGCCGGTGAGGAAGAAATAGGGCAGCACCGGGAAGATGGCGCCCAGCGAGAAGAGGCCGAAGGAAGTGCCCGCCGCCACATAGGGCGAGCCGCCGAGCTCCTCGGGATCGAGGCCGAGCTCCTCGCGCACCAGCGTGTCGAGCGCGGTCTTGCGGTCGGCGAGCAGGCGGTGGGCCAGCGCCTTCGCCTGCTCCTGATCCACCCCTTTCGCCTCGTAGATGAGGGCGAGCTCCATCTCCTCCTCCTCGGGATTCTGCATGAGCTCGTCGGCTTCGGTCGCCACCTGGGACTCATAGAGCTCGCGGGCGCTGGTGACCGAGAGCCATTCCCCCATCGCCATCGAGGTGGCGCCCGCCACCAGCCCCGCGAGGCCGGTGAGCAGCACCGTGTGCTCCGCGACATCAGCGCCCAGCACGCCCATCACCAGGCTCAAGTTCGAGACCAGCCCGTCATTGGCGCCGAGCACCGCGGCGCGCAGCGCGTTGCCGCCACCGGTGCGGTGGCGGCCCTCGATCTGCGCCAGCACGGGTCCGGTGACGCCGCGCGGCGCGCTTTCCACCAGCGCCTCCACCACCCGCGCATGCGAGCGCTCGGCGGCCGGAAGACCGCCGGACACCGCCTCCGGCTGTGCGTCGTAGTGCGTGACGTCGGCCTTTTCCAGGCTCGCCACCGTCGGCAGCACGAAGCCCGGCCCGAACCAGCGGGCGAGCCGGATCAGCATGCGCGTCCGCCAGCCGGCGCGCAGCATCGGCTGGCGCGCGCCGAGCCGCTGCAGCTGCTTCTGCCAGAAGTCGGCGTGCGCTTCCTCCACCGCGGCAAGGCGGCGGTAGACCTCGGAGAGCTGCGGATTGGGCTCCGCCTCGGCGAGAGCGCGGTAAAGCGCGGCGCTGTCAACCTCGCCTTGCAGATTGGTGCGATAGCGCTCGCCCCTCGCGGTCTTGGTCTCGGTCATGGTGTCCCCTGGCGCAACCCATCGTGATTATAGGGGAGTGCCGCCGCCGTGATAGCGCTCAACCCTGCTTTCCGCATCGCCCTTGCCCGGAGGACCGGGTCTGCGACACTCTCCCCTCCGGAGGGGTGCGACCGGCACAAGCGGCGGCAATGCCGCGGCCGCGCACCGGACTTGGCGTCCAGGCACCGGAGGAAAGGCAAGCATCATGACTGGCATCACCCGCAGGGGATTCGTGGCGCGGACCGCGGCGGGGGCGGCCGTCGCGGTGGCGGCGCCGGCGCTCTTGAGCCGGCCGGCACACGCGGCGGAGTTCAGCCTCAAATACGCCAACAACGTGCAGGTGACCCATCCCATGAATGTCCGCGCCAAGGAAGCGGCGGACAAGATCAAGGAGGAATCGAAGGGCCGCATCGAGATCGAGATCTTCCCCAACAGCCAGCTCGGCGGCGACACCGACATGCTGTCCCAGGTGCGCACCGGCGCCATCGATCTCTTCACCATCTCGGGCCTCATCCTGGCCGCGCTGGTGCCGGCCGCCTCCCTCAACGGCATCGGGTTCGCCTTCAAGGACTACGACGCCGTCTGGAAGGCGATGGACGGCGATGTCGGCGCTTATATCCGCGGCGCCATCGAGAAGGCGGGCCTGCATCCCTTCGAGAAGATCTGGGACAACGGCTATCGCCAGATGACCAGCAGCGCCAGGGCGATCAACACCGCCGCGGACCTGAAGGGCTTCAAGATCCGCGTGCCGGTGAGCCCGCTCTGGACCTCGATGTTCAAGGCGTTCGGCGCCGCGCCGATCAGCATCAACTTCAGCGAGGTCTATTCGGCGCTGCAGACCAAGCTGGCGGAAGGGCAGGAGAATCCACTCGCCATCATCGACACCGCGAAGCTCTACGAGGTGCAGAAATACTGCTCCTTCACCAATCACATGTGGGACGGTTTCTGGTTCCTCGCCAATGCCGGCTCCTGGTCGAAGCTGCCGCCTGACCTGCAGGAGATTGTCGGCCGCAACATCAACGCCGCCGCGCTCCGGGATCGCGAGGACATCGCCAAGCTCAATTCCTCGCTGGCCGACGGGCTGAAGGCAAAGGGCATGGTGACCAACACGCCCGACCCCGCCTCCTTCCGCGCGGCGCTGAAGAGCGCCGGCTTCTACGCGGAATGGAAGGAGAAGCTCGGCGCCGAGGCCTGGGCGCTCCTGGAGAAATACACCGGCGCGCTCGCCTAGGCGCCGCGCCCGCTGACGATGGCCGAGGCGCTCACGCCGGAGACCGTGGCGGTGGCGGCACTGCCGAACGCGCCGGTTCGCCGCCGCTTCGCCCGGCTCGACCGGGCGCTTGCGCTCATGACCGAGGTGCCGGCGGCGGCGCTGGTCGTCGTCGAGGTCGTCGTGCTCTTCGCCGGCGTCGTCTCGCGCTATCTCGTCAACCGGCCGCTCACCTGGTCGGACGAGCTCGCCTCGGTGCTGTTCCTCTGGCTTGCCATGCTGGGCGCGGTGATCGCGCTGCGGCGCGACGAGCACATGCGCCTCACCGCGCTGGTGACGCGGGCGCCGGCGCGCTGGCGCGGGCCCCTCGAGACCGTGGCGGCGCTGGTGGTCGCCGTCTTCGTGCTGGAGATCATCCTGCCGGCCAAAGCCTATATCGAGGTGCAGTGGCCGATCACCACGCCGGCGCTCGGCCTGCATGATGGGCTGCGCGTCGCCGCCATCGGCGTCGGCGCGCTGCTGATGATCGTGATCGCGCTGGTGAAGCTGATCGAGCGCTCGACCTTGCGGGAGACGGCTGCCGCCGTGGCGGTGGTCGCCGCCGTCGGCATCGCGCTCTGGCTGGCGAAGCCGCTGCTGCTCGCCATGGGCAATTTCAATCTTGTGGTCTTCTTCGTCGGCCTGGTCGGGGCTTGCGTGCTGCTGGGCGTCCCCATCGCCTTTGCCTTCGGCGTCTCGACGCTCTCATACCTCGCCCTCGTGACGCGCGCGCCGCTCACCATCGTGGTGAGCCGCATGGACGAGGGCATGTCGTCCCTGGTGCTGCTGGCGGTGCCGCTCTTCGTGTTCCTCGGGCTCTTGATCGAGATGACGCGCGTCGCGCGCGTGCTCGTCGACTTCATCGCCTCGCTGCTGGGCCATGCGCGCGGCGGCCTCGCCTACGTGCTGCTGGGCGCGATGTACCTGGTCTCCGGCATCTCCGGCTCCAAGGCCGCCGACATGGCGGCGGTGGCGCCGGTGCTGTTCCCGGAGATGACGCGGCGCGGCGCCAAGCCCGGCGAGCTGGTGGCGCTGCTCGCCTCCTCGGGCGCCATGGCCGAGACCATTCCGCCGAGCCTCGTGCTCATCACCATCGGCTCGGTGACCGGCGTCTCGATCGCCGCGCTCTTCACCGGCGGGCTGCTGCCGGCCGCGGTGGGCGCGCTGGCGCTGGTGGTGGTCGCCGGCCTGCGCTCCCGCGACGACGATTTGCGTGGCGTGCGGCGCGCGAGCCTGCGGGAAGTGCTCTGGCGCTTCGTGGTGGCGATCCCCGCCCTCGCACTCCCCTTTCTGATCCGCGCCGCCGTCGTCGAGGGCGTCGCCACCGCGACCGAGGTCTCGACGGTGGGCGTCGTCTACACGCTGCTGGTGGGCGCGCTGGTCTATCGCTTCATCTATGGCCGGCTGGACTGGCGCCGCCTCTATCCGATCCTGGTGGAGACCGCCGCGCTCTCCGGCGCCATCCTGCTGATCATCGGCGCCGCGACGGCGATGGCATGGTCGCTGACGCAGTCCGGCTTCTCCCGCGCGCTCGTCGCCACCATGGCGGCGATGCCCGGCGGCCACCTGGGCTTCCTCGCGGTCTCGATCGTCGTCTTCACCGTGCTCGGCAGCGTGCTCGAGGGGATTCCCGCCATCGTGCTGTTCGGGCCCCTGCTTTTCCCGGTGGCGCGCGCCATCGGCGTGCACGAGGTGCATTACGCCATGGTGGTGATCCTGGCCATGGGCGTCGGCCTCTTCGCGCCGCCCTTCGGCGTCGGATTCTATGCCGCCTGCGCCATCGGCCGCGTCTCGCCGGACGCCGCCATGACACGCATCTGGCCCTATCTCGGCGCTCTGCTGCTGGCGCTCGTGATCGTGGCGCTGGTGCCCTGGATCTCGATCGGGTTTCTCTAGACTAGATCGCCGGCAAAGGCGCCGGATTCCGGCGCGATCGCGACTTGACCCATGTCAAAGCAGGGGTCCGGCTTTGACGACTATCGTCAAATGAAGCGGTGCTTTTTTCTCGGAGGATGCATGGCCGGCGGCAACACTTCTGAGCCGGGATCCCGCAGCGGCGGACGGCGCTGGGGGCATGCCCAGGATGAGCAGCGGATCGACCCCTACAAGCGGCCGCAGAAGCTGGCGGAGCCGACGGCCTGCCCGCAATGCGGCGCGGTCTATCACCAGGGTCGCTGGCAATGGTCGCGGCAGCCGCCGGAAGCGGCGGAGACCCTTTGCCAGGCCTGCCTGCGCAGCAACGACCACTACCCTGCCGGCGTCGTCACTCTCTCCGGCGAGATGGCGGCCCAGCTCAAGACCGAGCTTCTCAACCTCGCCCGGCACCAGGAGCAGGCGGAGAAGGCCGAGCACCCGATGAACCGCATCATCGAGGTCATCGAGGCGCCTGGCGAGATCGTCATCAACACCACCGACATCCACCTGCCGCGCCGGATCGGCGAGGCGATCCACCGCGCCCATCACGGCAAGCTCGAGATGCAGTTCGACGAGAATGCCTATTTCGTCCGCGTGACCTGGCGGCCCGGAAAATAGGACCCGCGACCTCGCTCCGGAACGTCCGGTGGGCTCAGCGTACCAAAAATGACTCCCCCGGCACCGTGTGGCCCGCCGGTATGGTAGGCTTCGCTTTGCGCGGTAATCGGGAGGAATAAGATGGCCAATTTGCTGGGGAATATTCGCAGGCCGACGCCGCCTGAGCCGCTGACGACAGTCCCGCCACCGACCACCGCCGCCTCCGAGGCGGCACGCGCCGGCGCCGCCGAGCCCGGCGCCTGGTCGGTGAGCCGCGCCGGTCCCACCGGCACCGCCACGCGGACCCTGGTGGTGGGCCGCGAGATCGTGCTCTCAGGCGAGATCAGCGCCTGCGACCGGCTGGTGGTGGAAGGCACGGTCAAGGCGAACATCAAGGATTGCCGCGACATCGCCATCGCCGAGGGCGGCCTCTTCGCCGGCTCCGCGGTGGTGGAGACCGCCGAGATCCGCGGCCGCTTCGAGGGCGAGCTCACGGTGAAGGGCCGCCTCCTGGTCTGCGCGCCGGGCCAGGTCTCGGCCAAGGTCAAATACGCGGAGATCGAGATCGAGCGCGGCGGCCGGCTCACCGGCACGGTCACCTGCGACGAAGCCATCACCACCGAGCGGGTGACGGCGGATTAATTCCGCGCCCGGAAGGGCGCCCGGTCGCATCCGAATTCGGTCAATGGAGCGGCGGTCTGGCCGGCGCGGGGCGTCTCAGCCTCGCGGCGCCTGCGGCTGCGCGTGCTCGGCAGCGAAGCCGGCAGCATTGCCGACCGGGACATCGCGCTTCGCCTCCTCGATCCGCACGCCGGTCGAGTTGCGCATGCGGCGGTAGAGACGGTAGGTCTCGCGCCGAACCGGCTTGCGCTCGCCGAACTGATCGATGAAGGCGTAGAGGCCCTTGGCGATGCCGAGCGCGGAGCGCGGGCCGCGCCCTTCGCGGACGCCCTTCGCCAGCGTCTTGAGGCAGGTCGCCGGCAGATAGAGCAGAAAGTCCGGCATCGGCACGTTGTGCCAGGCGAACAGCACCTTGTTGCGGCCGCCGAGAATGTCGTGGCGGCGGCGGTCGCGGATCGGCGACTCATAATGATGGATGGGGTCGCCGTTGCCGAGCCGGGTGAAATAGCCGGCATCGAGGATGCGGATCGCGAGATCGTCCTCCTCGTGCTGCTGGCGGAGATACTCGCGATAGCCGCCGACGCGCAGGAAGACCTCGCGCCGGATCGCGCAGGCACCACCCCAGAAGATGTCGCGCACCCAGATGCCGTCCGGGCTCGGCGCGCGCTGCAGCACTTCCGGACTCTGGTTGACGTTGATGAGGGGGATGCTGACGACGCCCACCTCGGGCGAGTCGAACTCGGCCAGCGTCTGCGCTACCGTGTGCCGCGACGGAAAATCCGCGTCGTCGTCGATCGAGAACACGATCGAGCCCGAGGCCATCGTGACGCCGCGGTTGCGCTCGACCGTGGCGCCCTTAGAGACTTCCTCGCGATGAAAGCGGATGCCGGGGAATTCGCGCTTCACCATCTCGGCGGTGCCGTCGGTCGAGCCGTCGTCGATGACCAGCACCTCGAGCGGCACCGTCTGGTTGAGGCACGAGACGATCGCGCGACGCAGGTCATCCTTGCGATTCTTCGTCGGAATCACGATCGTCGCGCTGAGATCAGCCATCGCCACTTCCCCCAAATTGCTTCAACCGACGGGACCGCGCCTCGCCGCGCGGCGCCCCTCCGCGCCGCCACCACAGGCACATATAGCATGCTCGGGGATTGCTACTTCTTTAATACAGGTTAACGGCGAGCGCGATCTGTGATGCGGGTCACGCCGGGAAAATCTCGGCGATTTCCGGCGTGACGACGGCGGGATGGCGCGAAAGGCGCCCGAGCAGCTCCTCCGCCAGCGACCAGATCGCGGCGTCATGGACGAGATGATGCGTCACGACGCCGATCGGCGCGCCGCTCGGCACGATGCCGTAGCGCCGGAGCTTGAGCGCGGCGATCGCGCGGCGCACGTTGACCGCGGGCGCGGCGGCCTCGCCGGTCGGCCAGTCGATGATGTCGAGATGGATGTTCCGGCTGGCGAGGGCGAGACCGGGAAAATCCCCGTAGACGGATAGATAGGCATAGCCCGCGGCGCGGACGGCGCCGGCCAGGTGATGCGACATCTCGTTGAAAGGCGGCACCAGCACCGGCAGGAAGCGATCGCCGAAGAGGGCGGCAAGGCGGCCGCGGCCGTCCGCCAGCTGCGCGCGCACCTCCGCCGGCGCGCGCGTCGCCGAGAGCTCGGACTTGGGCCGGCCCGGCGGCGCGTGATCGCTGTGATCGAAGCCGTGCTGCAGCACGCGCACCCGCGCGGCGCCGGCAAGCCGACGCTGCAGCGAGGGCTCGGCGCCGACGGGGATCACCGCGAGGCCCAGCGGAAATCGCAGCCGGTCGGAGAGCTCGATCAGGCGGTCGAGCGCGGCGCTCTCGGTCTGCGCGTCGTCATCGCGCCACCAGAACACCGGCCGCCGACCGCGGCTGCGCCAGAGATCGAGCTCGCGCTCGAGATCGTCCCAGCCCGGCGGCTGCGCGCTTTCCCATTGCCGCACCATGCGGCGCGCCACGCGAGAAGCCTGGAAGCGGGGGCCGGCGAGGTCCATCGAGATCAGGCCCGAGCGGCGGTCGCCATCCCGGAACCGGTGCGCTGCTGCCGATCCAGCAGACGGTCGAAGCTGCCCGGCGTGCGGATGCGATAAAGCAACCACAGCGTCGCCAGACCGCCGTAGAGCATATAGGACTGCACGAAATTGAACGGCGTATCCGCCGTGAGATTGGCGATCTCGAAGAAATTCGCGGCCAACACATAGGCGATCGCCAGCGTGGCCCAAACTCCCCGCCCGCCGGCCCGCGGCTGCGCCACGAGCGCGAAGAACAGCGCGGCCAGGATCGGCAGCTGGATGCCGTAGTGATATTCCCAGGCGATCGGCGAGGCGATGGTGAAGGTGAAAGCCGCCGTCAGGAAATCGAAGAAGCCGCCGCGGTCGGGACTGCGCGCACGCAGGAACCACGCCGCCAGCACCAGCAGCGCCGAGCTAGCGACCATGCCGCCGTAGACGATGGGATTGAAATCGGGGAACCAGAACGGGCCATCGATGCTGTCGCCGCCGACGATGAGGCGGTTGAGGAGACCGTCCACCGACTGGTTGTGGTAGTAGATCTCGCCATGCGCGGAGAGGAAGCGCAGCACGCGGAGATAGTCGAGATTGTCGCCCAGGCCGTAATGCACCAGGGTCAACGCCGCCACCGGCGCTACGACGATGCAGCCGCCGGCCAGGAAGGACCACTGCCGGCGCAACGCGCCCCAGATCACGAACATCGCGAATTGCGGCTTCAGCAGGCAGATGGCGCCGATCAGCATGCCGGCGGCCATCCGGCGTCCCGATATCCAGCACAGGCAGATCAGCACGAAAGCGGCGTTGATCCAGACCTGAGCCTGGCCGATCGTGTAGGCATACATGATCGGGAAGAAGGTCAGCGTGGCGAAGGCGGCAACTCCCGCGACCAGCACGCGGCCCAGCCGGTCGTCGCGCCGCACCGCGCCGGACCGCTCCGCGAGCGCCAGGCAATAAGCGATCATCGCGACGAGGGTGATGAGAATCCCGAACCACCCGATGTCGTTGAGCAGATCCACTGTCGGCTCGATGCCGAGCTTGCGGTCCATGAACTCCAGCGGCAGCAGCGAGGACAGCGGGTACTGGAACTTTCGATTCTGGATGAAGAAGACGTTCTGGTAGAGATACCCGTCGGAGCGCTCCTTGAGCCAGTTGATGGCCGCCAGCATCGGCTTCCAGGAATCGTCCAGGCCGTCGCCGGGGTGGATCAGCCATTGATAGGCGTCGATGCGCACCGACCTCAGATGCGCCAGGCGCTCCAGCAGATTGGCGAGCGCCACGCTCACGACGATGAAGAGTCCGGAGACGAGCAGTCGCTTGCTGGCGCCGAGCGCCGGCGAGCGGCTGGTTTCGATGGAGGTGGCGGACATCGATCCCTGTTCCTCGCTTACCAGGAGCTGCGCAGGTCGCCGGCGCCGGCGACCGCAGGCGCCGGCCGATCGAAACCCGCGGGCATGCGGAGCCGGTAGAGCAGCCACAACGCGCAGAGCGCGCCCAGCAGCAGGTAGGATTGCGCCAGGCTCGCAAGGCCGGAGGCCGTCGCCTCGGTCGGCGGCAGCACGTTCGAGCAGAGGAAATACGACAGGCCGAGAACCAGGAGCGACGGCCACGGCGACCGGCCGTCCCGCTGCGCCAGCGCGACGAAGAGCAGCGCCGCGAGAATGGGCAGCAGGATGCCGAAGTGATGCTCCCAGGCGATCGGCGACGCCAGGGTGAAGCTGAGAGCGGCAGTCATGAAATCGAGGAGGCCGCCGCGATCCGGCTGGCGGCCGCGCAGGAACAGCGCGCCGGCGAGCAGCAGCACGGAGCTCAGCAGAGTGCCGCCGTAGATCAACGGCACGAAGGGCGGAAATCCGTGGAAATCGAACGCCAGGCTGTCGCCGTTGCCGAGCAGCCGGTTCAGCAACCCGTTCACGGACTGGTTGGGATAGTAGATCTCGCCATGCCAGGAGAGGAAGCTCAGCACCGGCAGATAGTCGAGATGATCGGCGAGGCCGTAGATGGCGATCGAGACCAGCAGACCGGGACCGAATGTCAGGCACCAGCCGATCAGGAACGGCCACTGCCATCGCAGCAGGCCCCAGAGCACGAACAGCCCGAATTGCGGCTTGAACAGGCAGATCGCGCCGATCAGCATTCCCGCCGGCAGCCGCCATCCGCAGATCCAGCAGAGGCAGGCGAAGGCGAAGAAGGCGTTGATCCAGACTTGGATCTGGCCGAGGGAATAGGATTTCATCACCGGATAGAAGGTGAGCGTGGCGAGGACCGCGGTCCCTCCCACCAGCAGGCGGCGGAGCGGCGCGCGGCGCTCCGGCGCGCCACCGACACGCGCCGCGAGGAGCGTGGCGAATACCGCCATGCTGGCGGCGGTCGCGGCGATGAAGAGCCAGTTGATCGTGTTCAGCAGCCGCAGCGACAGCACGAAGTGCATCTTCTGCAGCAGCGCCAGCGGCAGCAGCGACGTCGGCGGATACTGGAACTTGATGCGCTCCTGGAAGAATATCGTCTGGTAGAGCAGACCGTCATGGGGCTTGTCGAGCCAGTCGATGACGCCCGTCATCGCCTCCCAGGAATCGTGCCACGCGTCTCCCGGATGCAGCAGCCAGGCGGCGAGGATGGTCCGGGTCGACTCCTCGCCGAAGAGGCGCGCGCCGAGATTGCCGATGACGATGCTCAGCAGGACCCACAGCCCCGCCGCCATGAGATATCGGTCGCCGCCGACGGACGCGCGATCGGCCGGGATCGCGCCGAGGGATTG
>DATKPX010000339.1:0-4226 GCA_035523855.1 Allostellaceae bacterium | reverse complement strand
TCAAGGCCTTCCATGAGCTCGGCCTCGACAAGGCCGGCATTCGCCTGATGCCGAGCGCCGAGGCGATCGACGAGGCCGACCTGCAGAATCTGGGCGACCTCGCGGTCGGCATCACCAGCGCCACCAACTACACCGCCGCCTATCCGTCGCCCGCCAACAAGGCTTTCGTCGCCGCCTGGAAGAAGGCCTATGGCGCCGACAAGGATCCCGACCTCTTTGCCGTCGGCGCCTATGACGGCATGGCGCTGATCTACGACGTGGCCAAGAAGCAGACCGGCAAGTTCGACGGTGATGCCGCCATGGGCGTCATCAAGGGCTGGACGCATGAAAGCCCGCGCGGTCCCATCAGCATCGATCCGGCGACCCGCGACATCGTGCAGAACGTCTATATCTGCCGCGTCGAGAAGGTGAACGGCCGGCTTGCCAATGTGGTGACGGAGACCTACACCGCGGTGAAGGATCCCTGGAAAGAGCGCAACAAGAGTCAGTAGAGAAGGTGAGGGGTATCGATGAGCGAGAGAACGCGACCGCCGTTTCGCGCCGATCATGTCGGCAGCCTGCTGCGCCCGCCGCGCCTGCGCGAGGCGCGGACCGCCCGCGAGAAAGGGCAGATCACGGCGGCGGAGCTCGCCAAGGCGGAGGACGACGCCATCCGCGAGGTGGTGAAGCTGCAGGAGGATGCGGGCTTGCAGCTCGCCACCGACGGCGAGTTCCGCCGCAAGGAATGGCACATGGACTTCCTGAAGCAGTTCGCCAATGTCCGCGAGGTGCCGTCCCACATCAAGCTGCGCTTCCACACCCATGAGGGCGACACCGAGGTGACGCCCCCCAGCCTCCACGTCGAGGGCAAGCTCGGCCGGCCGCACGGCATCTTCGTCGATCACTTCAAGTTCGTGCATTCCGTCACCAAGGTGACGGCGAAGCAGACCATCCCGTCCCCCACCATCATGCACTTCCGCGGCGGCCGCGCCGCGGTGAGCAAGACCGCCTATCCCGAGATGGACGCGTTCTTCGCCGATCTCGCCCGCGTCTACAGCGAGGAGATCGCCGATCTCGGTGCCGCCGGCTGCCGTTATCTGCAGATCGACGACACCAATTTCGCCTATCTCTGCGATCCCACCCTGCGCGAGCAGGTGCGCGCCAATATCGGCGAGGATCCGGACCGGCTGCCGGGCATCTACGTGAAGCTGGTGAACGACGCCATCGCCAGGCGGCCCAAGGACATGGCCGTCTGCATGCACATCTGCCGCGGCAACAACCAGAGCGCCTGGCTCGCCGAGGGCGGCTACGATCCGGTGGCGGAGGAGATCTTCAACGGGCTCCAGATCGACGGCTTCTTCCTGGAATACGACACGTCGCGCGCCGGCGATTTCAAGCCGCTGCGCTTCGTGCCCAAGGGCAAGACGGTCGTGCTGGGCCTCATCAGCAGCAAGCTGCCGGCGCTCGAGAAGAAGGACGAGCTCAAGCGCCGCATCGACGAGGCGTCGCGCTACGTGCCGCTCGACCAGCTGGCGATCAGCCCGCAATGCGGCTTCTCCAGCACGGTCGAGGGCAACAAGGTGACGGTCGCCGACGAGATCGCCAAGCTCCGCCTTGCCGTCGAGGTCGCCGAGGAGGTCTGGGGCCGGAGCTGACTCAGCGCGCGGCGCCGCCCCGCAGCAACGGCGCGACGAAGCGGTCGAGGGAGATCGGGCCGGGACCGCGGGTCAGGATGAAGAGCAGCATCGCTGCCCAGCTCAGGTGCTCGATCCAGCTCTCGGGATAGACGAAGAGCTGGATCACCACGGCCTGGCCCAGCATGGGGAGGGTGGCGAGCCGCGTCGCGAGGCCGAGGAACAGCAGCACTGGGCAGGTAAGCTCGACCGTCGTCGCCATATAGGCGGCGAACTCCGGCGGCAGCACCGGCACCTGGTACTCCTGGGCGAAGAGGGTGAGCGTGGTCTGCCAGCTCGCGAGTTTCGTGAGGCCGGCGTTCCAGTAGACCGCGCCGACGGCGATGCGGAACAGCAGCTGGAAGACGCCGAGGGGAACCCGCTCCAGTAGCGCGAGAAGCGCCGTCATGCGCGCGGCCGGCGCGGCGGTCATCGTCGGGTTCATCGGCGCCTTGCGGGGGCGGCGCAGCCGAACGCGACGACCGCGCCTTCGCGGAAGAGATCGGCGAAGCCCGCGGCGAGGTCGAAATCCGCGTGCTGGGCGAGCGCCGCGTCGGCGGCGGCCTCCAGCCGCTCGCCGCGCGCCAGCGCCGCGCGAAAGGCGAAAGTGGCGGCATCGAGCGGGTGCAGCACCACCTCATCGCCGACGCGCCGGATCTCCAGCCACACGGCTCCGCCGTCGAGATCGATCGCGGCGGCGGTCCCGCCGCCCGGCCGATTGGCGCGCCAGATCGCATCCACCGGCCAGGGCGAGGCGAGGAGCCCCAGCGACGGATCGAGGCGGAAGGTGAGGTCGCTCATATGGGCCTCGCCGACGACGGCAAGCGCGCTCGGCGTCAGCGGCGTCGCGTCCGCTGCATTGGCCGCGCGCCGCAGCATCCATTCCAGCCGCGCCACATCGGCGAGGTAGGGGAGGTGTGCCGAGGGCGGAAAGGTCGCCAGGAAATTCGCGAAGCGCTCGCCGTAGACGGCAAGGCGGGGCTGCTCCGGCGGGAAGGCGCGGATGAACTCGTCGGCGGCGTAGAGGAAGAACCGCTCGTCCACCAGGCGGCAGACGGCGGGAAAGGCGTCCTTGAGCGCCGTCTTCAGCGAGACGAAGGTGTTGTTGCGATAGACGTCGAGACGCTCGGCGGCGGAGAGGTCATCTGCGAGGATGGCGTCGCCGAGGGTGGGATCGTCCTGACCCAGGATCGCCGCGCGCATCCGCTCCTGCAGCATTGCCAGATCAGGCATGAGCAGCCATCCCCGTCACCGCATCGGCGCGGCGCGCCTCCGCCAGCAGCACATCAAGCTCCGGCAGGTTGCTGTCCCATTCGATCAGGCTGGGCGCGGGACCGAAGCGCCGCGCCGCGCGCCCATAGAGGTCCCAGACCGCATCGGCGACCGGCGCGCCGTGATCGTCGATCAGCAGCGCCCGGCCGCGGCGCTCGTCGCGGAAATGCCCAGCGAGATGCATCTCGCCGACGGCCGCCGCCGGCAGCGCGTCGAGATAGGCCTCGGCGTCGAGGCCGAAATTCTCCGCGGTCACGTAGATGTTGTTGACGTCGCAGAGCAGGCCGCAGCCGCTGCGGCGCGCCAGCTCGGCGAGGAACTCGGGCTCGGGAATGCTGGAGTGGCGGTAGCGTAAATATGAGGAGGGGTTCTCGACCAGGACGCGCCGCCCCAGCGCCTCCTGCATGGTCTCGACGTTGCGGCAGACCACCGCGAGCGCTTCCTCGGTGAGCGGCAGCGGCAGCAGATCGTTCAGATAGATGCCGCCGCTTACGCTCCAGGACAAATGCTCGGAGACGAGCATCGGCTCGATCCGATCCGCCAGCGTCTTGAGGCGGGCAAGATGGTCGCGGTCGATCCCTTCGGCGCTGCCGAGGGAAAGCCCGACACCGTGCAGGCTCACGGGATAGAGCGCGCGCACCGCCTCGAGCTGGCGCAGCGCCGGTCCGCCGCCGATGAAATTCTCGGAATGCACCTCGAGAAAGGAAAGGGCGGGCCGCGTCGCCAGGAGCTCGGCGATATGCGGCGCGCGCAGACCGATGCCGGTCGTCGCGCGCGGCACGCTGCCGCTGTCGAGGGGAGACATCGACCCGCCCTTGCCGTCTGGTGCCTTACTTGGCGGCCATGCTGCCGCCGTTGATCTTCATGCACGTGCCGGCGGGCACATAGATCCAGCTGTCGCCGGCGGCGGCGCGCTTGGATTCGCCGGCGCAGGAATGCGTCGCCGTCTGGCAGTCGTTCTGACCGCTGGCGGCGATGCCGTAGCACTTTTCCGCCTTGAAGGCGGGCGCCGGCGCCGGGCCGGCATCGGCGATGCTCGGAAGGGCGACGACGGCGCCGAGCGCCGCGGCGACCAGGAGGCCGGTCTTGGTGGCAGGCTTTTGCATGGGGGTCTCTCCGGTTAAGCTGGTTGAACCGCGGACCGGTGCGGCCTCTTGCCGACTGCCCGCAACCACCAGTTCGCGACGCGCCGCCATTGGTTACAGCTGAAGGTTCGGAAACCCGCGATGGCGCCAGCAGAGGCGGATCACGATGCCGCGAGGGAGCGCGAGTGGTCGGGCTTGATGGCGGCGGCGCAGGACG
>DATKPX010000338.1:0-14190 GCA_035523855.1 Allostellaceae bacterium | reverse complement strand
GCGCGGCCGCCGACAAGCTGGTGGACGCGCGGCTTGCCGCGCCGATGACAGCGGATGCCAACGACTTCCTCTGGCAGTGGGGCTCCTCGGCCGACTACGATCCGGCGCCCGACCTCGCCAAGATCCAGGCCTGGGTGCTGGTCATCAACGCCGTCGATGACGAGCGCAATCCTCCGGAGACCGGCCTCACCGAGGCAGCGGTGAAGAAGCTGGCGCATGGCCAGCTCTATCTGATCCCGGCCAGCGCCGAGACCAGCGGGCACCTCACCACGGCCAACGCCAGGTTCTATCAGCGGCAGCTCAGGGAGTTTCTGGAAGCGGCACCTCGACGGGGAAGCTAGCCGCGGCCGGCGAAAGGCATCGCGGCTCGACATCGCAGACATCCGGCGCCGCAAGCGCAAGATTGTTGATGAGATTGGCGAAGAGGTTCGTCGCGACGACGGTGACGATCTCGACGATTGCGCCGTCATCGAAGCCGGCGTCGCGCAGAACCGCCAGCTCCCGGCTGCCGACATGGCCGCGCGTCTCGATGAGAGCGCGGGCGAAGCCGAGGGCAGCGGCGGCGGCGGGATCGCCGGATTGCGATTGCGCGGCGCCATGGAGCTCGTCGTCGGACAGCCCGGCCTCGCGGCCGAACCGCATATGAGTGGCGAGACACCCGTCGCAGCCGTTCGCCGCCGCGATCGCGATGGCGATCCGCTCGCGCAGCGGCGCCGGCAAGGTGGCGCTCCGCAGCGCTGTCCGGAGCGCGAGGTAGCCCGCGAGCGCCGATGGCGAGTGGGACAGCAGCCGCATCAAGGTGGGCACGAAGCCAAGACTCTGCCGGATGTCGTCGATCAGCAGCTTGCTCGGACCGGTGATCTCTTCCGGGTCGAGCGGCCGGATGCGCGTCATGACGGGCTCCTTGGGTTGCCGGGAGGAGACGGGGCCGCCGGTGCGGGCGGCCCGCCACGTCGCGCTCACCCGGCGGGCGGCGCGCAGCTCGCGCAGCCCTCGACGATGAACGAGCGGAAGTGCGAGGCCTTGTCGCGGATCACCGCCAGCTCCTTCTGCTCCGGTGCGTCGCGCCAGGCGCGCGCCTTCGTCATGCTGTCGAAGACATAGATCGTCACGCGGTGCGGCTGCGCGCCGGCGACGCTGTCGGCCTCACCGCCGCGCGCCAGGAATTTCCCGCCGAACCGCCCGATCAATACCCCCTGGCGCGCGGCATAGATGGCGAAACCGGGGGCATCGGTCACCTCGACCTCATTGATGACGTAAGCGGGCGCCGCCGGCTGGCTCTGCGCTTGGAGGCCGCGGGCTGCCATCGATCCCAGGCAGGCCGCGGCAAGGACGGTGGTCAGCATCAGTTTCACGGTCGATGTCATGGGTGTCCCCTTGTTGGTCGGTGCGGATCACCCTCGCTCGCCGCCGACATAAGCAGAATTGTCAAATTCGGAATATGGATATAAGAAGATCTAATGTCTCTGAAGCTCGCGGATTGGGATGCCCGGATCGGCCGGCGGCTGAAGCTGCGCGATCTCCATATCCTCTCCGCCGTCCTGCGCTTCGGCAGCATGGCAGGAGCGGCGGCGCATCTCGGCCTGACGCAGCCCGCCATCTCCCAGGCCATCGCCGACCTTGAGGCCGCTCTCGGCGTTCGCCTGCTCGATCGCGGGCCGCGGGGCGTCTTGCCGACGCCCTTCGGCGAAGCCCTCGCGAAGCGCGGAGCGGAGGCGTTCGATGTGCTTCGGCAGGGCATCCGCGACATCGAGTTCCTGGCCGATCCCGGCACCGGCGAGGTCTGGATCGGCGCCTCCGAATCCTATATTTCCGGCGGGCTGCTCTCGGCCGTGATCGCGCATCTCGCCGCCCGGCATCCGCGCATCGCCGTGCACGTCGTCGAGGCGAATACCGCGGCAATGGAGTTCCGGGAGCTGCGCGAGCGCAAGGTCGACCTCATGCTCGGCCGGGTCTCGGGTCCGGTGAGCGACGAGGATCTCGAGGCGGAGACGCTGCACGAGGAGTCGATCGTGGTCGCCGCCGGCGCCAAGCATCGCTTGGCCCGCCGGCGCAGTCTCGATCTCGCGGAGCTCTGCGACGAAGCCTGGATCCTGGCGCCGCCCAACACGGCGGTTCGCGAGTTGGTGGGCGCCGCCTTCCGCGAGCAGGGGCTGACGCCGCCGCGCCTCGGCGTCACCACCTATTCGATGCAGCTCAGGATGCAGCTCCTGGCGACAGGCCGCTATGTCACTTCCGTGCCGGAATCGCTGCTGACCTGCAATGCCAAGCGCTGGGGCCTGACCACCCTGCCGGTCACGATCGGAAAGCCGCTGCCGGTTGTGATCGTCACGCTCAGGAACCGGACCCTGAATCCGGCGGTTCGGCTCTTCATCGAGCATGCGCGATCGGCGACGAAAGCCATGCACAAGGTCGGCCGGGGCGCGCGGCCGGCGGCAGGATCGCGCCGGGGAACGTAGCTCACGCCGACTTCGCCATCTCCGGCTCCTCGAGCTCGATGCTGAGGGCGCGCAGCGCCTTGGTGTGGGGATGGCTGATGCGGCCGGCGCGGAGGTCGTCGGCGGAGAGCAGCTCCACCATCTCGCCGCCCTGCATGACGCCGATCTCGCTGCAGAGATGGGCGACCACGGCGAGGTTGTGGCTCACCATGATGTAGGTGAGGTTGCGGGCGCGCTGCAGGTCCGAGAGCAGGTTCAACACCTCCGCCTGCACCGAGACGTCAAGCGCGCTGGTGGGCTCGTCCAGCAGCAGCACCTCGGGCTCCGCCATCAGCGCGCGGGCGATCGCCACGCGCTGGCGCTGTCCGCCGGAGAGCTGATGCGGATAGCGGAAGCGCAGCATGGCGGGGAGCGCCACCTCGGCGAGCGCGCGGCGCACGCGGGCGTCGACGTCGCCGATCCCGTGCACCAGCAGCGGCTCGCTCAAGGCGCGGTCGACGGTCTGGCGCGGGTGCAGCGAGCCGTAGGGATCCTGGAACACCATCTGCACGCGGCGGAAGAAATCCTTGTCGCGGACCGGGCCCTGGCCCTTCTCGGCGATGACGATGTCGCCGCTCCAGTCGCGGTTGAGGCCGGAGAGCGCGCGCAGCACCGTCGACTTGCCGGAGCCGCTCTCGCCGACGAGGCCGAAGCTGGCGCCCTGCGGCACGCGGAAGCTCACACCCTTCACCGCCTCGATGGCGCCGAAGCGGACGCGGAGCTCGTTCACCTCGATCATGTCCCGAGCCATGCGGGATCCCTTCGCATCACCGCGAGGCGCGGCTTGGGCTGGACGAGGCTCGGCAGGCAATCGAGCAGGCCGCGCGTATAGGGGTGCTTGGCACGGGCGAGCTCGCCGGCGCGCGCCTCCTCGACGACGCGGCCCGCATACATCACCAGCACGCGGTCGCAGAAATGCGAGACCAGCGGAAGGTCGTGGCTGATCAGGATGAGCCCCATGCCGCGGCGCGACACCAGATCCTCGATCAGGCGCAGGATCTCCGCCTGTACCGTCGCATCGAGGGCGCTGGTGGGCTCGTCGGCGATCAGCAGCTCGGGATCCGGCGCCAGCATCATGGCGATCATCGCCCGCTGGCCCATGCCGCCGGAAAGCTCGTGCGGGTACATATCGGCGACGCGCTTGGGATCGCGGATCTGCACCTGGGCCAGCAGTTCCACCGCCGCGTCCTTCGCCTCCTTGCGGCTGCCGCCGCGGTGCGCATGCCAGGCCTCGGCGATCTGCTGGCCGGCGGTCATCACCGGATTCAGCGAGAATTTCGGGTCCTGCATGATGAGGCCGGCGCGCTTGCCGCGGATGGCGCGCATCCGGGTCTCATTCGCCTTCAGGACGTCGATGCCATCGAACTCGATGGTCTCGGCGCTCACCTGGGCCTGGCGCGGCAGCAGGCGGAGGATCGAGCGGGCGGTCAGCGACTTGCCGGACCCGCTCTCGCCGACGATGCCGAGCTTCTCCTGGCCGAGGGCGAAGGAGACGCCGCGCACCGCCTCGGTCGGGCCTTGCGGCGAGGGGAAGGCGATGCGGAGGTTGCGGACGACGACCTGCATCGCTCAGCCCTGCTTCGGGTCCAGCACGTCGCGCAAGCCGTCGCCCAGCAGGTTGAAGGCGAGGGAGGCCACGAAGATGGCGACGCCGGGAATGGTCGGGACCCACCAGGCATCGAGGATCTGGCCGCGGGTGGTGGCGATCATGGTGCCCCATTCCGGCATCGGCGGCTGCGCGCCCATGCCGAGGAAGCCGAGGCCGGCGGCGGTGAGGATGATGCCGCTCATGTCCAACGTCACGCGCACGATCAGCGAGGAGACGCAGAGCGGCGCGATGTGGCGCATGACGATCCGCGTCGCCGAGGCGCCGGTCAGGCGGACGGCGGCGATGAAGTCGGCGTTGCGTATGGTGAGGGTCTCGGCGCGGGCGAGCCGCGCATAGGGCGGCCAGGCGGTGAGCGCGATGGCGATGATGGCGCTGGTGATGCCGGGCCTGAGCGCGGCGACGAAGGCGAGGGCCAGGATGAGCCGCGGGAAGGCCAGGAAGACGTCGGTGATCCGCATCAGGATGCGGTCGGCGACACCGCCCGCATAGCCCGCGACGGTGCCGACCAACAGCCCCACCGGCGCCACCAGCACCATGATCGCCACCACCATGCCCAGCGTCACGCGGCCGCCGTAGAGCAGCCGCGTCAGCAGATCGCGGCCGACCTCGTCGGTGCCGAACCAATGGGCAGCGGAGACCGGGCCGAAGCGGTTGGTGAGATCCTGGGCGCTCGGGTCATAGGGAGAGAGGACGGGTGCCAGCAGGGAGACGATGATCAGGAACACCGCCGCGACGAGGCCGGCCATCGCCAGGTAGTTGCGGCGGAACTGCAGCCAGCCGCGATAAAGCCGGCCGAGGCCGGCCTGACGGCGGGATTCCGGCGCATCGGTGAGCAGCCACTCGCGGGTGAGGCTCATGGGCGGTGTCATCTTACCCGAGGATCTAGCAAGCGATATGCCAGATCCGCGAGCAAATTGAGGCCGACATAGACCATGCCCACCACCAGCGTCGCGCCGAGCACCGCGTTCATGTCGGCGTTGAGGAGCGAGCCCGTGAGATAGAGGCCGAGGCCCGGCCAGCTGAACACGGTCTCGGTCAGCACCGCGCCCTCGAGGAGGCCTGCATAGGCGAGCGCGATCACGGTGATGAGCGGCACCATGATGTTGCCGAAGGCGTGCCGCCAGAGGATGCGCGCCGGCGACAGGCCCTTGGCGCGCGCCGCCACGATGTACTCGCCGGCGAGCGCCTCCAGCATGAAGGCGCGGGTCATGCGGGTGATGATGGAGAGGCTGAAATAGGCCAGCACCAGCGCCGGCTGCACCAGGTGGGCGAGCGCGTCCCAGAACGCGTCCCAGTCGGCGTCGAGCGCCGCGTCCAGGACGCGCATCCCCGTCACGTCCGGCACCATGCCCTCGTAGAGCACGTCCTGCTGGCCGGTGCCGGGCGCCACGCCCAGCTTCACGTAGAAGACCAGCAGGCAGAGCAGGCCGAGCACGAAGATCGGCACCGACTGGCCGGCGAGGCTGACGACGCGCACCACATGGTCGAAGCGCGAGCCCTGGCGCGCCGCGGCGATGACGCCGAGCGGCACGCCGATGACGATCGCGATGATGATGGCGGTGGTGGCGAGCTCCAGC
Source organism: Allostellaceae bacterium (assembly GCA_035523855.1). Lineage (GTDB taxonomy): Bacteria > Pseudomonadota > Alphaproteobacteria > ATCC43930 > CGMCC-115725 > DASZHJ01. The sequence goes on along the minus strand of DATKPX010000338.1, from coordinate 8,527 downwards.
GTCGCCGGGAAGAAATGCGCGATGTCGGCGGTGACGAGGTTCTGCGTCATCACCGAGCGGCCGAGATCGCCGTGGACGAGATGCACCACATAGATCCAGAACTGCACGAAAAGCGGCTGGTCGAGCGCGAGATCTGCGCGTACCTTCGCCACCACGTCGGGCGGCGCGTGATCGCCGACGATCGCCAGGATCGGGTCGATCGGCATCGCGCGGCCGATCAGGAACGTCACCAGGACCAGCCCGAACAGCGTGATCGCCACGCTGCTCAGGCCGGTCAGGGAAGCACGGAAGCGGGCCGGCGAGCGGCCCGCATCGGTGACTGCGCTCACGCCTTGGTAATCGCCGCGTAGCGCGTGTAGTCGGGCAGCACGCCCAGCGCCAGGCCGGAGACGTTCTTCTGCATCACGCTCACCTCGGCGTTCTGCAGCAGGAAGGTGAAGGGCGCCCGCTCCATGAAGTCGCGCTGGATCTTGGCGTACATCTCCAGGCGCTTCTTGGGATCGAGCTCCTTCACCGCCGCGTCGACCGCGTCGGTCATCTCCTTGTCGAGGAAGTGATAGCGCCAGGCGACGCTCTTCAGCTTGGTGTCGTCGCTGTCATCGGTGCTGGAGCAGAAGGCCTGGGCGTTGGAGTTGGCGTCGAGGTAGTCCGGGAACCAGGTGGTGAGCGCCAGCTGGGTGGTGCGGGCGCGCGTCTTGCTGATCACCTGCTTCTGCTCGCCGGCGAGCAGCTGCAGCTTGATGCCGACCGCGGCGAGATCCGCCTGGATCGCCTGGGCGATCTCCTGGAACGGCGACTTTGCGAAGTGGTCGAGGGTGATCGAGAAGCCGTTCGGATAGCCGGCTTTCGCCAGCAGCTCCTTGGCCTTCGCCACGTCCTTCTTGAAGGGCCGGTCGGCGATGGCGCCGGGCACGCCCTTGGGCAGGAAGGACTGCCAGACCACCCAAAGCCTGGGCGTGATGTTCTTGGCGATCGCGTCGTAGTCGATCGCGTGCTTGATCGCCTGGCGCGCCTCGACCTTCTTGAGCTCGGGCGTGCCCATGTTCATCCCGATGTACATCGAGGTGAGCTGGGCGATCTCGGTGGTGTGGAATTCCGGCTTGCCGGCGACGACCTTGAGCTGGTCCGACTGCAGATCGCGGGCGATGTCGGTGTCGCCCTTCTGCAGCAGCAGCAACTGGGCGGAGACGTCGCCGACGTGGCGGATCACCAGCCGCGGCACTTTCGGCTTGGTGGCGGCGCTCGGATTGGCCTGCAGGATGATGTGGTCGCTCGCCTGCCACTCGACCAGCTTGTAGCTGCCGGCGCCGGCGCTGTGGGTCTTGAGCCAGGCGTTGCCGAGGTCGTTGTTGGCCTGGTTGGCCATCGCAGAGGCCTTCTCGACGACGCAGCCCACCGTGGCCGAGAGGCAGTAGAGGACGAAGCTCGTCGCCTGCACGACGGGGATCTTCATCTCCATCGCGTACTCGCCAGTGGCGCGGATGTTCTGCTCGACGTTCTCGGCGGTGAGGCCGAACTGGGTGAGGATGAAGCCGGGAGTCTTGTTGAGCTTGACGACGCGCTGCAGGCTGAAGGCGCAATCCTCGGCGGTGAGCGGCTTGCCGCTCTCGAAAGTGATGCCCTTGCGGATCTGGAAGGTGAAGGTCGCGCCGTCCTTGGAGACCTCCCACTTCTCCGCCACGTCGCCGATCAGCTTGTCGACATTGGCGGGGTCGGGGATCACCAGCTTGCGGTAGAGATTGCCGCACACTTCATTGTTGGTGAACTCGTAGGATTCAGCGGGATCGAAGGCGCCGATGATGTCGTCGATCTGCTTTGCCATCGCCACGATCCCCTTGGGAGTGGCGGCCTGGGCCGTGGTTGTCGTGCCCGGCCCCACCAGCGGCAAGCTCGCGGCGGCGGCGGCGGAACCCAAAAGCGTGCGTCGTGTCAACATGAAGAGCCCCCTGAAGTGTCGGTTGTTCGATCTCGCGCGGCTCCGCATCGGCGGGCCGGCGCCGGATTGGCTTCGGTCGCATCCAGCCTAGCACTGCGGTCGCGTTCTTACAGGGGATTATAGCGGCTGCCTTGCGGTGCACAATCTGCCGTGCGGATCGGCCGCATCTCTCGGGCCGATGCGATGGCGGGCCGTCACCGGCCCCGGGGGATGAACCCGGGCACGCCGGTCTCCACCACGGCATTGAACCGGGCCCTCGTCGCAACCTTGTGTCGAATCTCCTGCATGGCGTCTTCCGGCAGGGTCGAAAGCTCGAAGTTCTCCTGGATGCGGCTCGGCGTGACCGACGTGGTCAGCAGCGCCGTGCCGCGCTGCACGGCCCAGGCCAGCACCACCTGGGCCGGGGTTTTGCCGAGGCGCTGCGCGATGGCGAGGATCGCGGGATCATCCAGCAACCGGGGCTCCATCGCATGCCCCAATGCCGCAAAGGCGAGCAGCACGATCCCCTCCTGGCGGCAATAGTCGAGCAAGTCCCATTCCGGGAGATAAGGATGGGATTCGACCTCGACGACCGCCGGCTTGATGCGCGCGGCTTCGACGATCCCCTTTAGCTGCTCCAGATTGACATTCGACAGGCCGATGGCCTTGCACCGGCCCGCATCCATCAGGCGCTCAAAGGCCTGCCAGGTCTCCACCAATGTGACACCCGAATCATAGGTGACCCGCCCGCGCTCGTCCCGCGGGTCCTGCTCGTCGCCCGGCCTGAAGGCAAAGGGCGTATGGATGAGATAGCAATCGATATAGTCGAGCTGCAGCCGCCGGCGGCTCGCCTCGAAGGCGGGTTCGACCCGCTCGGGACGGTGATTGTTATTCCAAACTTTCGTGGTGACGAATACGTCCGTGCGCTGGATCGCTCCCGCCGCGAACACCTCCTGCATGGCATCGCCGACCGCTTGCTCGTTGCGGTAGCGCTCCGAGCAATCAAAATGACGGAAGCCCGTTTCCAATGCCGTCTTGGTCGCGCGTCTGGTGGCGATCGGGTCGGGGATGAGCGTGCCGAACCCGAGAGCGGGAATGGCGCCGGATCCGTGGGCGAGAGGCATCCGCGTAGCGCGGAGAGTGTCGGGCACGGCCATGCTTCTACTCCTCCGTTCCGAGGTGGGCGGCACGAGGATGCGGGGGATCGTCCCCGCGCATCCTTCGCGCGTCACTCCATCCGCTCGACCCACTGGGCGCGTGAGGGTCCGGGCTCGAAGGGATCGCCGAAATATTGCGTCTCGCGGGCGACCTTGCCGTCATTGAACTCCATGATGCTCACGGTGTAGGAAGGCTGCCCGTCATAGGTGAGGATGAACTCGGTCACCCAGAGGCCGCCGGCACCGACGATCCGCCGCACCGTGAAGCGTTTCTTGTTCGGCTGCGCGGTGCGGGATGCCTGGATGCCGCGCCGGCCGCGGATGCGCTCGCCGGATTGCGGATACTCCAGCACCGCATCCTCCCGGTAGATCTCGTGCTCCGCCTCGAAGTCGCTGGCGTCGGAGGCGGTCCAGTGGCGATCCAAGGCGGCTCGAATGTCCCGGTCTTCCATCGCCATGCTCCCTCGCTTCGCCGGACGATCCCGTCAGCGGCGATAGTTGTTGTCCAGCATCTCCACCACCTCGCCGCCGCGGCCGCTCAGCACCGCCTTGGCGGAATAGAGCGCCATCCCGAAGACCTGGCTCGCCTCCACGCGCGGCGGCATCACCAGCTCCAGGCGGTCGGTCAGCACGTCGAGCAGCGCCGGGCCGGGGGAGGCCAGCCACTCCTTCACCGCGCCTTCCAGCCCCTCGGCCTTCTCCACCCGCCAGCCGCGCCAGCCCATCACGTCGGCGAGATGGCCGAGATCGGGGTTCTTCAGCTCGGTGAAGGTGTTGAGGAGGCCTTCCGTCTTCTGCTCCAGCTCGATGAAGCCGAGCGAGCCGTTGTTGAAGACGGCGACCTTGATCGGGATCTTCTCCTGCACCGCGGTGAGGAGATCGCCCAGCAGCATGGTGAGGCCGCCATCGCCGCTCAGCGAGATCACCTGCCGGTCGGGAAACGCCCGCTTGGCGCCGAGCGCCTGCGGCATCGCGTTCGCCATGGTGCCGTGGCTGAGGCTGGTGAGGGTGCGGCGGCGCGCGGTCGAGCGGAGGTGGCGCAGCGCCCAGACCATGGGCGAGCCGCCGTCGGCGGTGAAGATCGCGTCCTCCGCCGCGTGCTCGCTGATGAGCGCCGTCAGGTATTGCGGATGGATGGCGCCGCCGCGCCCGACCGTCGCGCGCTTCTCGAGCTGCCGCACTGCCTTCTCGTGGCGGCCGAGGCAGTCGTCGAGAAAGCCGCGGTCGGTGCGCTTCCTCAGCCGCGGCAGCAGCGCCTGCAGCGTCGCCTTGACGTCGCCGACGGCGCCGATCTCCACCGGGTGGCGGCGCCCGAGATGGCTGCCGTCGATGTCGATCTGCGCGATCCTCGCCTTCTCGGGATAGAACTGTCGCCAGGCGAAATCGCAGCCGAGCAGCAGCAGCGTGTCCGCGTTGACCAGCGCATGATAGCCGGACTCGACGCCGAACACGCCGGTCATGCCGACATTGTGCGGGTTGTCGTACTCGAGGAAGTCCTTGGCGCGCGAGGTGTGCGCCACCGGCGCCAGCAATGTCTGCGACAGCGCCACGATCTCGGCGCGGGCGCCGGCGCAGCCGGAGCCGCCATAGATCGCGATCCGGCTTCCGGCGTTCAGCAGCGCCGCGATGGCGTCGAGCTCCTCGTCGCTCGGCCGCACCACCGGGCGCGACACGTGCACCGAGAACGGCGCCTCGTCGGAGGCCTTGGCGCGCGACACGTCCACCGGCACGATGAGGACGGCGACGCCGCGCTTGGCGAGCGCCGCCTGCGCCGCCATCGCGGTCTTGCGCTGCGCCTGCGCGGGCGTCCGGATCTCGTCGCAGAACACGCTGCAGCTGCGATAGATCGCCTTGAAGTCGACTTCCTGCGGGAATTCGGTGCCGAGCTCGTCGCTGATGATCTGGCTCGCGATCAGCACCACCGGCGCGCGGTTGCGGTGGGATTCGAAGATGCCGTTGATGAAGTGCAGGCTGCCCGGCCCGCAGGAGCCGGCGCAGGCGGCGAGCTCGCCCGTCAGCAGCGCCTCGCCGCCGGCCGCGAAGGCGCCCGCCTCCTCGTGGCGCATGTGCACCCATTCGATCTTGCTCAGCCGGATCGCGTCGGTGATGTAGTTGAGGGTGTCGCCGACCACGCCGTAGCAGCGCTTGACGCCCGCTGCCTGCAGCGTCTCCACGATGATGTCGGCCACTCTCTTCTGCGCCATATCAGGATCTCCGCCGTCGCTGCGCCGGGACGATACGCCGAACCGCCGCGGCCTTCGCCGCCTTTGCACGCCTCTCGGTATCGGCGCAGCAATTCCGGCCGGCCCGGAGCAAGGACGACCGGCGCCGCCTAGCCGCAGCCTGCCTGGGCCAGCAGCGCGTCATACTCCTTCCGCGCGAGGCGGATGCCGCTCGCGGCCGCGTCCCGCCGGTGCGCGTAGCGGCGATCGCCCGGCAGGCGCGCGTCGCCGTCCTCGACGAGGCGCTGCATCAGGGTCTCGGCGCGGTCGAGGAACGCCTCGCCGGCGACCCGCCGCGGGTCGATGGCGATCACCGCCTCGCCGGCATTCGAGGTCTGCGCGCCCGGAAACGCCGCGGCGGCATCCTCGAAGCCGAAGCGGCCGCCGGTGAGCGCCGCCGCCATCAGCTCCACCATCAGCGCGATCGACGAGCCCTTGTGGCCGCCGAAGGGCGCGATCGCGCCGCCGGCGAGGACGGCGTCGGGGTCGGTGGTGGGCCTGCCCTCGGCATCGAAGCCGATGCCCGGCGGCAGGCTCTCGCCGCGCTTCGCCGCCAGCAGCACGTCGCCCTGGGCGCGGATGCTGGAGGCCTGGTCCCAGACCATCGGCGGACCCGCGCGGCGCGGGCAGGCGAAGGCCATCGGGTTGGTGCCGAAGAGCTTCTTCGTGCCGCCCCAGGGCATCACGCGGCTCCTGGCATTGACGAAGGCGAAGGCGACGAAGCCGGCCTCGGCGATCGGCTCCACATCGGGCCAGAGCGCCGAGAAATGATGCGAGTTGCGGATCAGCAGGGCGGCGATGCCGTTGGCGCGCGCCTTGGCGAGAAGCGGCCCGGTCCCGGCGGCGAGCGCGATCTGGGCGAAGCCGTTGCCGGCGTCGACCGCGACGAAGCCGGGCGCCGCATCCTCCACCGCCGGCGTCGCGCGGCCGTCGACCCAGCCCGACTGCAGGCTCGAGAGGTAGCCGGCGAGGCGGATGAGCCCGTGGCTGTGCGCGCCGTCGCGCTCCGCCGCGACGATGCGGCCGGCGATGATCTCCGCGTTGGCGGCGGACATGCCGGCGCCGCCGAGAATGCGTGCGAGCAGCCCACCGAGATGATCGGGCGAGACGCGGATTTCGCTCATGACGGGTGCGGACTCCGATCCCGTTAGACGGGGTTTTGCCATCATGTCATCGTTTCCGCGACAATGCGACGATGGGGATGACATGAAGCCTTTGTTCGAGCGGTCGGAGTTCCTGGAGCGGATCGGCCGCGTGAAGCAGGTGATGAGCGGGCGCGGCATCGACCTGCTGCTGGTGGCCTCGCCCGCCAACCAGTTCTGGCTCACCGGCTATGACGGCTGGTCCTTCTACACGCCGCAGATGGTGGCGGTGAGCCTCGCCGCCGAGGAGCCGATCTGGATCGGCCGCAAGATGGACGCGGTGGGCGCGAAGTTCACCGCCTTCCTCAAATCCGAGAACGTGGTGCCCTATCCCGATACCTATGTCGGCTCCGAGGAGCGCCATCCGCTGCAGTTCGTCGCGGAGGAGGTGAAGCGGCGCGGCTGGGACAAGGGTGTCATCGGCGTCGAGAGCGACGACTACTACTACACGGCCAAATGGGACGCGATCCTCCGGCACGATCTGCCGAGCGCGCGCTTCATCGATGCCTTCCTGCTGGTGAACCGCTGCCGGATGCGGAAATCCGCCCGCGAGCTGCAGTTCATGCGCGAGGCCGGACGCATCGCGGCGGCGGCGCAGCGGGCCGCCTTCGAGACGGCGGCGCCGGGCGTGCGGCAATGCGACGTGATGGCGGAGCTCTACAAGGTCACCACCGCGGGCCTGCCGGAGTTCGGCGGCACCTTTCCCTGCAAGCCGCCCAACGCCATGGTGGGCGAGGTGTGCTCGGCGCCGCACCTCTCCTGGACCGACGAGAAGCTCAAGCCGGACGACCTCTTCTATATCGAGATGGGCGGCGTGCGGCACCGCTATCACTCGCCGCTCTCCCGTTGCATCTATCTCGGCAAGCCGACCGAGCGCATGGACCGGCTGGCGAAGGTGATCGCCGAGGGGCTCGAGGCGGTGCTCGACAAGGTCAGGCCCGGCGTCAGCTGCGAGGCGCTGTCGGAGGTGTGGAAGACCGTCATCGCGCGGCACGGCATCGAGAAGGACAGCCGGCTCGGCTATCCCGTCGGCATCGGCTTCCCGCCCACCTGGGGCGAGCTCACCGCCAGCATCCGCGCCGGCGACCGCACCGTGCTGGAGGAAGGCATGACCTTCCACTGCATTCCCGCCCTCTGGCTCGACGACTACGGCCTCGTCATCTCCGAGACCTTCGCCGTCACCGCCAGGGGCGCCGAGTGCTTCGCCGACTATCCGCGGATCCTGTTCGCGAAGGGATAGGCAGCGGCGCCCGCTGTTGCCGGCATCGAATGCCGGAGCAGCCGGCGGTACCGGCTGTTGAGGAAGAAGCGGCGGATCTCGTCGTAGTTCTCGATGCGCGCCGCCAGCGGCGGCCCCGGCTTGAAATCGAGCCCGGATCGCGGCGCGTCGGCGATCGTCCGGCCGGCCGGCGCCTTCGGCAGCCCGAGGAAACGGAGCAGCCGTCTTATGCTGGGAGCATGGCCGAGCTCGTCATAGTTCAAGGCGAGCAAATCGGTGCCGTCGCAGTTCGCCAGCACCGATTCGATGATGAAATAGGTGGTTTGCACCACGTGCAGGCATTCCAGCAGCTGCTTCGGCGAGATCCGGATGCGGAATTCATCGGGCGTGCGTTCCCACACGCCTTCGCCGAAATGCTTGGCGGCAAGCGCATAGGACACCGATTGCTCGAAGAGATCCTCGCGCCAGAGATAGATCTTGCGCCAATCCGGGCCGCCGAAGATCTCCTGGATGAGCTGGGAGCCGAGCTTGGGTATCTGATGGCCGATCAGCTTGAAGCCGAAGGCCCGGCAGTCCTTCGCGTCCGCCGCCAGCCGGCGGACGAACTCGGCGGGCTGCGCGTCGCGGAACGCGATGTCCTGCAGGCGCGGATCCGAGGGCCGATGACGGCGCAGATCGATGTGGTCGTTGCGGAACAGCTCCGACCAGCATCGCGTGCCGGGAACCCTGTCGAGATAGTCGACGAGAAAGGTCGAGCCCGTGCGAGGGCCGGCAACGATCACGAACTTCGTCGGCCCGCCCATGGCTGGAAGGCATCCCCGCGCGATATCCCCTGCTGACGAGTAGGGTGCGGCTCGGGCGGTGGATCCCCG
>DATKPX010000337.1:0-2744 GCA_035523855.1 Allostellaceae bacterium | reverse complement strand
CCATGGCGGGCGGCGCGTGGGGACGACCGCCAACCCATACCATGATCCGTTCGTGCTGTTCGGCTTCCTCGCCGGGTGCACGCAGCGTATCGGCTTCGCGGTTGGCGTGCTGATCCTGGCGCAGCGGCAGGCGGTGCTGGTGGCGAAGCAGGCGGCCTCGCTCGCGATGCTCTCCGACAACCGCTTCCGCCTCGGCGTCGGCATCGGCTGGAACGAGGTGGAGTTCGTCGGCCTCAACGAGAACTTCCGCGACCGCGGCAAGCGATCGGAGGAGCAGGTGCAGGTGATGCAGAAGCTCTGGGCCGAGCGGCATGTGACTTTCAAGGGCCGCTGGCACACGGTTGACGACGCGGGCATCAATCCCCGCCCGACCACCGGCCGCGTGCCGATCTGGTATGGCGGTCACGCCGACGTGACGCTGCGGCGGATCGCGAAATGGGGCGATGGCTGGATGATGCTGGGCCATCCGCCGGGCGACGCCGCGGCGGCGGAATTCGCCAAGCTGCGCCGCTTCGCCGAGGAGGAGGGCCGCGACCCCGCCAGCATCGGCATCGAGGTCTGGGTCTCCACCGGCGAGGGCAAGCCCGAGGACTGGCGGCGCGAGTTCCAGTGGTGGAAATCCGCCGGCGTCAGCCATGTGAGCGTCGCCAACTGGTACTGGCGCGGCCACCATCGCCGCATCGCCGGCCGCAGCTACGCCGATCACGTGACCGCGATGAAGCAGTACAAGGACGCGGTGGCGGATCTGCTGTGAGACGGGCTCGGCTGCCGTGCGTCCTTCGACGCGCTTTGCTTGCCCAGGCTGAGGTCGGTCTCAGTTCCGCCTCATCCTGAGCAAGCGAGCGGAGCGAGCGCGTCGCAGGACGCGCCGCCATGCCGGCGCTTCGCTTCTCTCACACCGTGATGTCGGTATTGCCGCCGGTCTTCTTGCCGTTGGCTTGGTCGGTCGCCTGCTGCTTCAGCTTTTCCTTGAGGTCGGCGGCCATTTGCTTCTCGATCGCCTCGCGCTGCGCCGGCGGCATGGCGGCTAGCTGCTCGCGGGTCAGGCCGTGCGCCTTGAGCCAGGCGTCCTCCAGCTTCTGCGCCGGCGTCTCGTTCATGTATTTGAGGAAGGCCTGCGCCGCCGCGCCATCCACATCGGTGCTCTGGGTGGGCGCCGCGGCGCCGCCGGCCTTCGTCGGGGTCGGGAAATAGCCGTAGGCGGCCGCGCCGCCGATGCCGGTAATGCTCATCATCCCCTCCATCGCGCGACCGTCGGCAAGTCTTGCCTGGCCGCCGGTCGAGATTGCCTGCTGTGCCGTGAGCGTCGCCGGCGGCCGATGCCGCTCGAACCGGCATCAACCCCGCGCGAATCGCGGCCGACCGCCGATCCGTGCCGGCCGATCGCGATCGGCGCCAAGGCGATCCGGCACTTCCGTCGCAAGCGGTGTGCCAGAGCGCGGCAACACCCTATTCGCGGAAGGACGGATCCTTGCGGTCGAGCTTCCGCAGCAGGCCCGGCCACTCCAGCAGGCCGTAGCGGCGGATCACCGAGGGGTCGTACATCGCCGTCGACTTCTCGACCACCGCCGCCGGCATCTCGTTGAGCGCGGTGTTGCAGGCCATCGCCATCGCCTGCGCCTGGCAGGCGCGCTCGAGCCCGTACATCGCGGTGAAGGCCTCGGCGACCGTCGCGCCCACGGTGAGGAGCCCGTGGTTGCGGAGGATCATGGTGTTGAGCGATCCCAGATCGCGGGCGAGCGCATCGCGCTCGCCGGGATCGCGCTCCGGTCCGTTGAAGTCGTGGTAGGCGATCCGCCCGTGAAAGCGCGTCGCGGTCTGGGTCAGCGGCGTCAGGCCGCATTTGAGCGCGGAGACTGCCATCCCCGCGATGGTGTGCGTGTGCATCGCGGCGTTGATGTCGGCGCGCGCCCGGTAGAGCGCGCTGTGGATGACATAGCCCGCCTGGTGCAGGCCATAGGGCCCCTCCGGCCGATAGAGCACGGTGCCGTCGAGATCGACCTTCATCAGCGAGGAGGCCGTCACCTCGTCGAAGAGCAGCCCGTGCGGATTGATCAGGAAATGACCGGGCTCGCCCGGCACCCGGGCGGAGATGTGGGTATAGATCAGGTCCGACATGCCGTAGAGATCGCAGAGCCGGTAGCAGGCGGCGAGATCGACCCGTGCCTGCCATTCCGCCTCGCTGACGGCGGCGCGGAGGGGGTTGGGCCGCCATTCCGGGGCGGTCGGCGGCAGCGGACGGGATCGGGCCATCGGGCAACTCCTCCCTGAGGGCGAGACGCCGATGATAGCGCAATCGGGACGCCGGCTTTCAGCCCTTTCGCTTCCGCATCTGGCGACTGCCGATCCGCTCAGGGGCGCCCGGCGTCTTTGAGATAGGCGCAGAGCATATCGGCCAGGGCGTCGGCATAGGCCGCGATCTCCGCGGGAGTTCGAGATCGTCCGGAGAAATGCTTTCCGACCGCGCTCAGCGTCGTCATGACCAGCTCGCCCGCCACGGCGCGGGTGGCATCCGACCCGCTTGGGAGCGCCTCGCGCATGAACGCCTCGATCGTGCGGCGTCCCGACGCCCTCGCCTCCTGCGCCTCGGGCGCGTCGCGATAGAGCGGCGCGGCATCGGCGAGCGCCACGCGGATCGCGGCCTCCTCGCATTCCGACCGGAGAAAGGCGTGCACCAGGGCGCGCAGCCGCTCGAGCGGGGGTCGGCGGGCCTCCGTGAGGATGCCGCGCAGCAGTTCGGCCGT
>DATKPX010000336.1:0-2245 GCA_035523855.1 Allostellaceae bacterium | reverse complement strand
CGCCGGTGACGAGGACGGTCATTGCCCGAGGTTCTGCCCACTGGTCCGCGCTTATAGCCCGGCGCCACCGTGAAGTCACCCGTGCGGGGCAGCGGCGGGTTGGCAAGGCGCCCCCAGCCCCTTAATCTCGTCTGCACGCAGTCCAGAGGGAGCGCCCGCGCCATGAAGAGCTACGATGTCGTCGAGTTTCACGCCCCGCTGAAGGAAGTGGAGAAGCCGACGCCGCGGCCCGAGGGCAGCGAGGTGCTGGTGCGCACGCTCGCCGCCGGCGTCTGCCACAGCGATATCCATATCTGGGAAGGCGAGTACGATATGGGCGGCGGCAAGAAGCTCTACGTGAAGGATCGCGGCATGGTGCCGCCCCTCACCATGGGCCATGAGGTCGTCGGCGAGGTGGTGGCGGTGGGTCCCGAGGCCGAGGGCGCCAAGGTCGGCGACCGGCGCCTGGTGCACCCCTGGATCGGCTGCGGCGAGTGCGTCGTCTGCCGCAAGGGCGAGGAGCAGCTCTGCCTCAAACCGCGCTTCATCGGCGTCCACAAGCCCGGCGGCTACGGCGATCACGTGCTGGTGCCGCATCCGCGCTATCTCGTGGACTTCGGCACGCTCACGCCCGAGCAGGCGGCGCCCTATGCCTGCTCCGGCGTCACCACCTACGGCGCGCTCAAGAAGATCGATCCCGAAGTGCTCCGCACTCAGCCCGTGGTGCTGATCGGCGCCGGGGGTCTCGGTCTGATGGCGATCACCATCCTGAAAGCGATGGGCGGCCACGGCGCGATCTCCGTCGACATCGATCCGCGCAAGCGCGAGGCCGCGCGCAAGGCCGGAGCCATCGCCGCCATCGACGGCGCCGCACCCGACGCCGTGAAGCAGATCCAGGAGGCGACCAAGGGCGGCGCCTATGGCGCGGTGGATTTCGTCGGCTCCGGCGGCACCGCGCGGCTCGGCGTCGACTGCCTCGCCAAGGGCGGCCGCTACGTGATCGTGGGATTGTTCGGCGGCGAGATCACGCTGCCGACACTGTTCCTGCCCTGGCGCGCGATCGCCATCCAAGGCTCCTATGTGGGCAGCCTCGCCGAGCTCAAGGAGCTGATGACGCTGGTGAAGGCCGGCAAGGTGCCGCCGGTGCCGCTGACGCGCCATCCACTGCACGAGGCCTATCAGGCGCTGGAGAAGCTCCGCGCCGGCCAGGTGATCGGCCGCGCCATCCTGGTGCCGTGAGCGGCGAGACCGGAGATCGCGAGAGCGCTAGAGCGGCAGCACCCAGCTGACGACCGCGTAGCCGAGGAAGCCCGCGGTGAGCATCAGCAGCGGGAATACGACCAGCATCATGTCGGCGCTGTGCACGCCGCCCTCGTATTCGCGCAGCGCCGTCAGCCGTCCGACGAACGGCCGCAGCAGCATGAAGCCGAGATTGGCCAGGAGTATCGTCACGATGGCGATCAGCGAGAGATCGCGAAGGCCGTCGATGAAATGCTGCATCCCGCCTCCCCCGAGCTGATTGTCCTACCCGCTCCCGAGTTTTCTACCGCAGGCCGATCTCAAGCCGGCTGGGTTCTTTGTAGGGCGCTCCTTACAGTCTCCCCACGGAGCGCTTCAACGCGTTGATGTTAAAGTCGTCGCCGTGCGATCGTAGACGGCGATCGGAGCGGCTGGCCCGGCAGGACCACATACCTGCGTAGTGGCGCCATGGCGGCCAGAGGATCGGCGGACCCGGAGCTCGACGCAGCGAGACCGCGCCGCGAAGCAGCGACGCTCGACAAGAAATCAGTCTGCAAATCGCGCGCCCAAAGCGACGATGAGGCTTGTTTCCGCTGTCGACTTGGCAATATCGGCCGATTGTTCCATGATCTTCCGCAACGAGATCAGAACATCGGGAGGCACGAAGATGAGGGCGTTTCTGGCGGCCGCGGCCGCGATCACCGCCGCCGCGGCGTGGGCAGGTCCGGCGCAAGCCGGCGAGAAAGCCATCACCCTCGGCGTCCTCAACGACATGTCCAGCCTCTATTCCGATGCCACCGGCAAGGGCTCGCTGGTGGCGGCGCAGATGGCGGTGGAGGATTTCGGCGGCAAGGTGCTCAACAAGCCGATCGTCGTTCTCTCCGCCGATCACCAGAACAAGCCCGATGTCGGCTCCAACATCACCAACAAATGGATCGACGAGGACGGCGTCGATGCCATCGTCGACGTGCCGACCTCCTCGATCGCGCTCGCGGTGCAGGAGATCACCAAGAAGAAGGATCGCGTC
>DATKPX010000335.1:0-2351 GCA_035523855.1 Allostellaceae bacterium | reverse complement strand
CCGGCCGCCTTGGCGCGCTCGTAGATGCCCGAGATCAGCGCCTTGCCGATGCCCTGGCCGCGCGAGGCCGGGCTGGTGAAGAGGTCCTGCAGATAGCAGTTGGGCTCGATCAGCGTGGTGCTGCGGTGGAAGAGGTAATGCGCGAGCCCCACCAGCCACCCGTCGGTCTCGGCGACCAGCGCGTGCACCGGCTCATAGGCGTCGAAGAAGCGCGCCCAGGTCATCGCGGTGATGTCAGGCGCGAGCGCGGTCGCGCCCTCGCGGCCGTAGAACGCGTTGTAGCCTTCCCAGAGCGGCAGCCACTGGTCGTAATCGGCGCGGCCGACCGGACGGACGATGATGGACATGCTCACTTGTCTCCGGCCTGAAAGCCCGGCCGCGGCACCAGGTCCATCAGCACCGCCGCGAAGCCGCCGTCGACGGCGATGTCGGCGCCGTTCACGTAAGCCGCGCGCTCGCTGGCGAGATAGAGGACGGCGTCGGCGATGTCCTCGGGCTGGCCGACGCGGCGGCTCGGGATGATGCCGGCGCGGCGCTCGGTGACGCCGGGCTCGCGGTAGAAGGCCTCGCTGAGCGGCGTGCGGATGAGGCCGGGGCTCACCACGTTGCTGCGGATGCCCGAGGGGCCCCATTCGAGCGCGAGCTGCTGGGAGAGGATGGCGACGCCGGCCTTGCTGGCGCTGTAGGCGCCGCTCCGCGTCTGCGGATGATGCGCCGCCACCGAGGCCACATGGACGATGGCGCCGCGCTTCGCCGGCAGCATCTGCTTGCCGAAGGCCTGGGCGCAGAGGAAGTAGCCGCTCAGATTGACCGCGAGCGTCTCGTTCCACTGCTCGAGGGTGAGGCGCTCGATCGGCCCCGGGCGCAGCAGCCCGGCATTGTTCACCAGCACCTCGGCGGGGCCGAAGGCGCGGCGCGCCGCATCGGCGGCGTCGGCGACGCTGGCGGGATCGGCGGTGTCGCAGTCGATCGCCAGCACCTTGCCGCCGGCGGCGCTGAGGCCGACCGCCACCGCCTCGGCGCCCTCGCGGTTGCGGTCGAGAAGCGCCACGGTGGCGCCGACGTCGACCAGCCCGGCGGCGATCGCGGCGCCGATGCCGCTTGCCGCGCCCGTCACCACGGCGACGCGGCCCTCGAGGCCGAGCCAGTCCCGATCCTTCGCCATCGCTTCCCTCCCTTGGGTCTGCCCCATCATATCCTTAATCGGAGGTTAGCGGCTCTCGCCTCAGAATTGCCGGGAAGCTCGGGCAGCATCGTCCAGCCGCCACTTCACAGGAAAATCACAGGCGCATGTCCGCCTCGTCCACCTTCCGGGCGCCCCGCCGGCGCCGCCGCCTCGACTGGCGGCGGCTCGGCCGGCGCGCGCGGGCGCTGGGGCGGTGGGCGGCGCGGTGGACGCGGGCGGGCTACCGCGCGCTGCGCAAGCGGCATCCGGGTGTCCAGGTCGGGGCGGCGGCGGTGGTCGTGGTGGTGGTCTGGTCCGGCGCCAACCTCGCCTATCAGGTGATCCGCAAGCCGACCTTGATGCTGTCGCCGGTGAGCGGCGTGCTGATGAAGAATCCTGCGGAGACCTGGCGGCAATACGGGCCGCTCTTCGAGCAGTATTCGACCGCGGCGATCTCCGCCGAGCTGCTGGCGGCGCTGGCGCAGGTGGAGGGCTCCGGCAATCCGGTGCCGCAGACCTACTGGCGCTGGCGCGCGAGCTGGAACCCGTTCGCGATCTATCGGCCGGCCTCCAGCGCCGTCGGCATGTACCAGATCACCGACGGCACCTTCGAGGAGGCGCGGCACTCCTGCATCCGCCATCACGAGGTGATCGGCGAAGGGCCCTGGTACGACCTGGGATCCTGCTGGTTCAACGGGCTCTATACGCGGGTGCTGCCGGCGCATGCGATCGAGCTCACCGCGGCGCATCTCGACCGCAAAGTGGCGGCGGCGCTGGCGCGCCGGCACGCGGCGGCGACGATCCAGGAGACGGAGAATCTCGCCGCGCTCATCCACCTCTGCGGCCCCGGCGTCGCCGACGCCTATGTGCGCCGCGGCTTCCGGCTTTCCGCCGGCGAGCGCTGCGGCGATCACGAGGCCGCCGGCTATCTCGCCCGCGTCAACGGGATGAAGCGGGAATTCGCCCGGCTCGCCGCCGCCGAGTAGCGGCGCTCCGGCGGTCCGCGCTAGAGCGCGTTCCGACTAGATAGAATCGGAACGCGCTCTAGGTCTGTTGGTTTTGCCGCATTTTCTGCGCCGAACCGGTTTCCACTTCGGCGGAAAATGCGCTAGCAGGGTGCTGAAGAACTGGCTGGTTTGATATTTTTTGGGTGTCTCGCTTGCGCGGGGGGACGTGGTAGCGGAGA
>DATKPX010000334.1:0-5995 GCA_035523855.1 Allostellaceae bacterium | reverse complement strand
GACTTTCGGAAGCGGCTGCCATCGACCGCTAAGGGCTTGCGATGGATGGCACGGGAGGCGTTGGCAGATGGTTAACGCCGGCGTCGCTACCCCACCCAGTTAGAGGCGGCTTGGGATGCGGCAGCGGGGCCGTCCACTTGGCGGTTGAAGTGTGGCCGGAGGGATTTCTCCTGCCGGCGAGCTACCTGGCGGGGTTGCGGTGCCTCCAGCCTCACTCCGTGCAGTTCCTGGCCGAGCACAGCTTCGCCGGCGCGTTCGGCGATCGCGCGATCGCCGGCGCCGGTCTCCGCGGTTCCGACCGGCTCTTCGTCGTCGGCAGCCGCGGCCTGTTGATCTGCCGCGAGCGCGGCATTCCTGTCGTCTGGTCGACCGCGATGGCGACCCATGTGGGCGCTCTAACGACGACGGCTCGGCGCATCTCGGCGGAGCTCTATCGCCGCTTCAGCGCCGGCGAGCTCGGCGGCGGCCCGCCTCGCCACCATGCAGTCCGCGCGCCGCAACATCGAGGAGAAGCTCGGCGATCTCAGGATGAGCGAGCATCGGCTGCGCCAGGAGCAGATCACCGCCGAGCTCCTGGACGTCGCGACCGGCGCCGAGGCGCAGATGTCGCCTTAGAGTGCCTGCCGGATCAGGCTCCGGGGACCGTGAACGGCTTCGGATCGAGGAAGCGGTCGACGGCGTTGCGGACGAGGCGCGAGATGTTGTTGCGGTAGTTGTGGTGCGCGAGGCTGGCGACGAAGGCGATCGAGCCGGTGGAGAGCACGGCGCCGCCGCCGGGCGTCTCGAAGAAGACGATGTCGGCCTTGATGCGGCTGTTGAGCGTGCCGTCGACGCCGCGGGTGTTGGAGGCGATCTCCTCGTTCACCAGCAGGAAGGCGTTGGTGTGATCCTCCGAGGAGGCGACCACCAGCCCGTGCGGCGGCGAGCCCACCGTGGGGTCATAGCAGTCGATCTCGAGCCCGGCGGCGCCGTCGCCCCAGGCGCCGAAATCACCGAGGATCTCCTCCTCGATGCCGTCGAAGAGGAACGCGGCGCGGGGATCGCGCGAGGCGGCAGTGCGCCGGTAGTGGGTCGAGGCGTCGAAGCCCTGGGCGATGAAGCCGATGCCGACGAGGGCGTTGGGCGGCCGGCCGAGGCGGCGCCAGAGCCCGCCATACTCGCCGGTCGCGTGATAGTACTGGCCCGGGCTCTCGGCCCAGGCGCGGGTGCCGTCCTCGGCGCGGCGCATCTCCATCAGCCCCGGCAGCGCCGGATTGAAGGTGACGCGCCAGTAGAAGCCGTTGCCGCCCATGTACATGAAGCGGCCGCCGGCGCCGAGGAAGCTCTCGATCGCCTGCAGCATCTCCAGCGAGTGATATTCCGGATGGCTGCCGCTCATCACCAGCCGATAGGGCGCCAGCAGCGCGGGGCCGCGCTCGTGCAGCTCGTGATCGCTGATGACGTCGTAGGGAATGCCCTCGGCCTCCAGCCAGTCGATCAGGCAGAGGTCCATGGAGAAATTCCAGAACCGCCCGGTCGGTCGCATGTTGAAGAGCGGCCGGCGCGCCGAGACATGCGCCACGCCGAAGCCGTCGCGGTGGACGTCGTAGGTGGAGCTGGCGAACTCATGGTGGTGCGCCAGCAGCACGTCGGTCATGTCGACGGTGGGCAGCGCGCCCATGGAGAGCTCGAAGGCGCCCGGCGACATGCGGCGGCGGTAATTGGAGTAGGCGAGGTAGGTGGCGGTGGAGGCGAGGACGGCGAGCTTCGCCGTGGCCTGGCCCGGCTTCGGCGTCACCACCAGGCCGACATAGAAGGCCGGGCCTGACGTGCTGAGCTTCACCGCATAGAGGCCGCTTCGGAGATCGTCGGGCAGGCGGAATTCCAGGCTCGGCTTCCACCGGGCGTCATAGAGATCGTCGCCGTGGAAATGGATGGCGCCGTAATGGCTGGGGTTCTGCCGCCAGTCATGGACGGTGCCGTCCCAGCGCGCGCCGGTGACGGCGCGCTTCGGCGCATTGACGGTGCGGCCATGGAGCCCATGCGGCGAGCGGTCCTCGATCCTGGTGGTGCTGATGCCGCGGGAGAAATCCCACTCGCAGGCGAGCGTCTCGGAGCGAAGCCGCGGCGCCTCCAGCTTGCCGTCGAAATGATCTGACGTGCAGCCGTCGGCGGCCGGCGTCGCCGCGAAGAGCAGGGGACCCTGGGCGCGCGCGCCGCCGGCGATGCGGCCGCTGGCGGCGGCGGGGTGGTCCGCGTGCCAGCCCGGCACCGGCGTGCTGCTGACCTCGGCCTCGCCGGTCGCGGGGTCGTAGCGCGCCTCGATCCGCGTCCAGGCGCGGGCGCGCAGCGGCTTGCCGGTGCCGATCGTCTCGCCGGCGACGCTGAGCGCGGCGGCGCCGCTCGCGTCGAGGAAGAGCCGGAGCGGACCCAGCGAGACGAGCGTCGCGATACCACGGCCCGGCAGCGTCGGCCAGGCGAGGAGCGAGAGCGAGACCGCCTCGAGGCGCGGCAGGTTCTCGACGATGGCATGGGAGCCGACCGGCGTCGGCTGCTGGATGCCCGGGTGCTCGCCGTCGATGCTGGAGGCGACGATCTCCTCCTTGTTGCCCGGCCCCTTGGGACCGGTCTCGCCGGAGATGAGCCGCACCAGCTCCGCACGGAAGCGCGGACTGCCGTCGAGCACGCTCGCGCGCACCGTCACGAGGTCGCCCGGCCGCGCATAGAGCGCGTCCACATATCCGACGACGCCGGGCATCTTCACGGGAGGTCGAGCTCCTTGCCGGTGAGCGCGCGCCAGCGGCGGCGGAAGGCCGCCCATTCGCCGGCCTCCAGGCTCTCGAAGATCTCTTCGGTGAAGAGGCGCGGCGGCTGGTGATCGGGAAGCCGCTCGCCCAGCACCCAGCGGCCGGGCTCGACCGAGACCAGGATCAGGTTCTGGCAGTTCTCGGCGCGGCGCATGACATCGAGGAGCGCCTGCAGCTCCGGGCTGTGGCGGCCGAAGGGGCGCGCGCGGAACTCGCGCGCGAGGTCGAGGCGGGCGGGATCGACCGCGGGCTTGCTCATGCGGCCTCGAAGCGGGCGCCGACGCTCTTGGCCGCCTCGCCGATCTCGGCCCAGGTGGTGGCGTCGATCTCGATGCCCTCGGCGCGGCGCGCGGCCCGCGCGATGCGCTCCGGCTCGCCCGGCACCAGCACCGGAAGATCCGGATCGGCGGGTCGCGTCGCCTTGATGTAAGTGATCATCTGATCAATTTCGTGCTCGAAATAGGCCCGCTCGGCGAGCCGCTCGATATCGACAACGATTGACAGCATGGCGTTGACGATTCCGCGGTCGCGCGGATGCTCCGGCTGCACCGTGCCCGATCCCACCACCGCGCCGGCCAGCAGCTCGGCGATGAGGGCAAGCCCATATCCCTTGTGTTCGCCGAAGGACAGCACCGCGCCGGAGGGCGTGCGGTAGATCACGCCGGGATCGGTGGTCGGCGCGCCGTCGGGGTCGATGAGAGCTCCCGGGATCATCGGCTTGCCCTCGTTATGGGCAACCCGCACCTTGCCGACGGCAACCCGGCTCGTCGCCATGTCGAGGATGGTGGGCGGCGTCGCGGCGGTGCCGGGAATCGCGATGCAGACCGGGTTGGTGCCGTAGCGCCCCTCGCGCCCGCGGAACGGCGCCACCTTCGGCGTGCCGGCATTGACGTTGACGAAGTGAAGGGAGGCCAGTCCGGCGGCGGCGGCGATCTCGCCATAGGTTCCGACCCGGCCGATATGGTGGGTCCCGCGCAGCCCATGCACCGCGACCCCCTCGCGGCGCGCCGTCTCCACCGCCCAGCGGATCGCGTCCCGCGCGATCACCTGGCCATAGCCGTTGCGTCCGTCCCAGACCGCGAAGTTGCCGCTCTCGCTGACGATGTCAGGCGTCTGGTTTGGAATGAGCGTGCCGGCTTTGAGGTTCCGCACGTAATGGGGGAGCATTCCCACGCCGTGACTGTCGTGCCCGGCGAGATTGGCCTCCACCAGATGATCGGCGACCGTCTCCGCCTCCTCGGGACGGCTGCCGGTGGCGCGCAGAAGATTGCCGGTAAGGCGGCGCAGCTGCTGATGGTCGATCCGCATGGGGAGGCAGAGTGTCGTCGCGCCGGAGGCGGCGTCAAGCGCTCTCCTTGCGGCGGCTGCGAGCGCGGGGGGCTTGGCATGGAGCGTGCTTTGGGGAAAGCTGAAGCCGAGGAGAAATCTCGGCAGACCGGCGAGGGGGTCATGAGCTCACTGTCCAATCAGCGCATCGCCTATTTCAACGGGAACTACGTGCCCGAGCGCGAGGTCGTGGTGCCGTTCCGCGACCGCAGCTGGACGCGCGGCGACGGCGTCTTCGACATGACACGCTCCTTCAACGGCCGCAGCTTCAAGATGAAGGAGCATGTGGAGCGGCTTTATCGCTCGCTCAGATATCTCCGGATCGATCCCGGCCTCACGCCCAAGCAGATGGTCGACATCAGCGAGGAGGTGCTCGGCCGCAACCGGCATCTCCTGGGCAAGGGCGAGGACTACTGGATCGGCCAGCGGATCAGCCGCGGCGTCGACGCGGTTGGCGACGAGGGGTGGGAGCACACCGGCCCCAACGTGGTGGTGGAGTGCATGCCGCTGCCGCTGAAGCAGCGCGCCAAGCTCTATCGCGATGGCATGCGCGTCATTGTGCCGGCGACCCGGCGCGTGGCGCCCAGTATGCTGAGCCCGCGCGCCAAGATGCATCAGTACCTGAACCTCACCGTCGCCGACATGGAGGCGAAAGCGGCCGATCCGGAGGCGTGGTCGGTGCTGCTGGACGAGAACGGCAACCTCTCCGAGGGCACCGGCAGCAACATCTTTCTGGTCAGGAACGGCGAGATCGCGACACCGCACGAGCGCTATGTGCTGCCGGGCGTCAGCCGCGCCACCGCGCTTGACCTCGCGCGCGAGCTCGGCATTCCCGCCCGCGAGGCGGACCTCGATCTCTACGATGCCTCGACCGCGGACGAGATCTTCATCACCTCGACGAGCCTCTGCATCTGCCCGGTCTCGCGCTTCAACGGCCAGACCGTCGGCGACGGCAAGGTGCCGGGGCCGGTGACCAAGCGGCTCATCGACGCCTATGTCGCCTTCGTCGACTGCGACTTCGTCGGGCAGTACCTGCGGCATCTCGCATAACACAGCAAATCGGAAACCGGGGGATCGAGAAACATGGCAACGAAGCATTGGCTGCGGCTGGGCATGATCGCCGGCGTGGTCGGGTTCGCGACGCCGGCGCTGGCGGCGCCCTTCACCTGTCCGAAGACGGGCGGCGATCTCGTCTTCGCCGGCGAGGCCAAGATCAACAGCCTCGACATGTACGCGTCGAACACGATCTCGACCCGCAACGTCGCCATGAACATCTTCGAGGCGCTGTTGACCCGCGACGAGACCAACAAGCCGATCCCCGACGTGGCGGAGTCTTTCACCGAGAGCCCCGACGGCCTCGTCTACACCTTCAAGCTGCGCCAGAACGTCAAGTTCCATAACGGCAAAGACATGACCAGCGAGGACGTGATGGCGTCCTTCGACCGCTACTCCAAGGTCGGGCTCGAGCGTGGCATGCTGGCCAACGTCGATAAGTGGGAGGCGCCGGACAAATACACCTTCGTCATCCGCATGAAGAAGGCGCAGCCGACCTTCATCGAAGATCTGAGCTCGTTCTCCGTGCCGATCGTCATCATCCCCTCGGAGCAGAGGGACGCGCCGGCGATGCGGCTGGAGCCGATCGGCACCGGCCCGTTCCAGTTCGTCGAGTTCGTCGCCGACAGCCATGTGAAGCTGAAGCGCTTCGACGGCTACAAGCCCCATCAGGACTTCGAGGATCGCACCGGCTTCGGCGGCTACAAGGTCGCCTGCCTCGACACCGTCACCTACCGCATCGTCACCGAGCCCGGCGCGCGGGTCGCCGGCCTCGAGACCGGCGAGCTCGGCGGCGTCGAGGACCTGCCGACGAAGTCGCAGGCGGAGCT
>DATKPX010000333.1:0-7105 GCA_035523855.1 Allostellaceae bacterium | reverse complement strand
CCGCCTCGCTCGCGCAGGCGCCTTCGTGCTGACGCCGGCCGTGCTCGCGCTCATCGCCTGCCGCAGGGAGGAGGCCGCGGCGGTCGTCGCCGCCCTCGGCTACCGCCGCGAGGAGGGTGCCGAGGAAGAGCGCTATGTGCGCAAATCCCGCCGCGGCGCGCAGCTCCGTCCGCGCCGCAAGCGCGCCGCCAAGCGCGAGGACACGGCGACGGATGCCGCGGCCTCGCCCTTCGCCGTGCTCAAGGAGCTCCGCCTTGTGCGCCCCTGAGGGGCTTGAGGCGGCGGAGAGCGGGAGCGATACGCTCCGCCTCGACAAGTGGCTGTGGTTCGCGCGCTTCTTCAAGAGCCGCGCGCGGGCGGCGGCGCTCTGCGAGGCGGGCCTCTTGCGGCGCAACCATGTCGTCGTGCGCAAGGCCCACCAGCCGGTCAGGCCGGGCGACGTGCTCACCTTTCCCCAGGGGGCGCAGATCCGCGTGGTGCGCGTGCTGGCGCTCGCGGGGCGGCGCGGGCCGGCCGGCGCGGCGCGTCTCCTCTATGACGACCTGGCACCGCCGCCGGCCGCGGCACCGCCCTCCGAGCCCGCGGCACCCGCCGTCCGCGCACCCGGCAGCGGCCGTCCGACGAAGCGCGAGCGCCGCGCCATCGACCGTCTCGTCGAGGATTCCTGAGGGCGCAATCGCGCTTGCCCCGGCCCAGCCCTTCGGCTTATGTAGCAGGCGCATTCGGGCGGGGGCACTGCCGGCGGCAGGCCATGAATCTCGCGCTTGGGGGATTGGGAGAAGGCGATGACCTACGTCGTGACGGAAGCCTGCATCAAGTGCAAGTACCTGGACTGCGTCGAGGTCTGCCCCGTCGACTGCTTCTACGAGGGCGAGAACATGCTCGTCATCAATCCCGACGAGTGCATCGACTGCGGCGTCTGCGAGCCCGAGTGCCCGGCGGAGGCGATCATCCCCGACAGCGAGCAGGAAGCGGAGAAGTGGGTCGAGGTCAACCGGCAGTACTCGGCGTCCTGGCCGAATATAACCCGAAAGGGTGATGCGCCCCCCGATGCGGACCAGTGGAAAGGGGTCGCCGACAAGTTCGCCAAACACTTCAGCCCAAACCCCGCTAAACGCTGAAACTTTTGTAATTTTTCCGGTCGGGTGGGGGCGCCCTGCGGGCTTCGCATGGCTTGCGGGCTAGCCTTTTGGCACTGCTTATGCTATGAGAGATACCAGAATGCATCGTCGGCCCGGGCAGTGCGGGCCGTTCAGCGGATCACCATTTGTAGTGTCAGCGCCCGGCCGCCGGCCGCGAGGTGACCTGGATATGCGTGTCTGAGTTCGAACCTTTCGCCTGACAGCTCGAGAGACCATTCATGTCGGAAAAGCTCGCTTACGGAACCGGTGATTTCGTCGTCTACCCCACCCATGGGGTCGGCAAGATCAACAGCGTCGAGACCCAGGAGATCGCGGGCCAGACGCTGAGCGTGTTCGTCATCCACTTCGAGAAGGACCGGATGACGCTCAGGGTTCCCGTGGGCAAGGCGAAGAACTCCGGCCTCCGGCGCCTCTCGACGCGCAAGGAGATGGACGCGGCGCTCGCCAAGCTGAAGGGCCGCTCCAAGGCGCGCCGCACCATGTGGAGCCGGCGCGCCCAGGAGTACGAGGCGAAGATCAACTCCGGCGATCCCGCCTCGATCGCCGAGGTGGTGCGCGATCTCTATCGCAACGTCGGCCAGCCCGAGCAGTCCTACAGCGAGCGGCAGATCTACCAGGCGGCGCTCGATCGCCTGGTGCGCGAGTTCGCGGCGGTGGAGAAGATCGACGAGAACACCGCCGTCCAGCGCGTGGAGCAGATGCTTAACGCCGCCTGAGGCTGTACGATCGGTCGAGCCCTTCGCGCCGAAGGGCCGACCCGTCGAGCGAGGCCGTGGCGTCTTCCGGATCCTGTGATTCCCCCATCTATGCGGTATTGAGGCGGCCGCGCCGCGTCTGGGCGATCGGCTCGATCTATGGCGCCGCCGAGCGGCTGGCGGCGCTGCATCAGAAGCTCGCCGAGCGCTTCCTGCCCGGCGACCGCATCGTCTATCTCGGCAACGTGCTCGGCTGCGGCGCCGCGGTCGCGGAGGCCGTGGACGAGCTGCTGCGCTTCCGCGCCGCCGTCATCGCGCAGCCGTTCGGCTTCGCCGCCGACGTCGCCATCCTGCGCGGCGCGCAGGAGGAGATGTGGCAGAAGCTGCTCGAGCTGCAGTTCGCCTCCAATCCGCGCGAGGTTCTCGCCTTCGTGCTGGCGCAGGGCGTGGGCGCCACCATCCTCGCCTATGGCGGCGATCCGCGGCAGGGCGAAGCGGCGTGCCGCGACGGCGTGCTGGCGATCACCCGCTGGACCAGCGCGCTGCGCGCGCGCCTCAATCACATGCCCGGGCATGCCCAGTTCATGGCGGCGCTGCGCCGCGCCGCCTTCACCGATGTCGGCAGCTTGCTGTTCGTGAACGCCGGCATCGATCCGACGAAGCCGCTCGATCTGCAGCGCGACAATTTCTGGTGGGGCGGCGCCTCGCTGCTCGAGCTCGCGCAGCCCTACGAATCCTATCAGCGCGTTGTCCGCGGTTACGATCGTCGTCACGGCGGCCTCGTCGAGAGTCCCTACGCCGTGTCGGTCGATGGCGGCGCCGACGGTCCCCTCACCGCCGCATGCTTCGATCTTGGTGGATCATTGC
The DNA here is from genome assembly GCA_035523855.1 of Allostellaceae bacterium. Lineage (GTDB taxonomy): Bacteria > Pseudomonadota > Alphaproteobacteria > ATCC43930 > CGMCC-115725 > DASZHJ01. The sequence continues at coordinate 4,401 of DATKPX010000333.1, read as the reverse complement.
TCGATCGGGTCGACGCTTAAGCGCTACGGCGCGGGTTGTGTCATCTTTGAATCGTGAATCGTCTGCTCCCATTTGGCAGGATGACGATCGCGAGTCGCCCGCATTACGATCAGCATCAGCAGTAGATAAGTCCGACATTCGGACACCAGCGGTCGAAAATACGGGGGCGTGCCATGGCTCACATCGACGACCCGCATACGCAAAAGGCCAACCTTGTTTTCATCAAGGCGTCGATGAAAGAACCGCTGCTGACGCGCGACCACGAGGTCGAGCTGGCGCAGCGGTGGCGGAGCGCGGGCGATACCGCGGCGCTGCACGAGCTGGTGCGCAGCTACACGCGGCTGGTGGTGTCGACGGCCTCGCGCTTCCGGCACTACGGGCTGCCGGTCGGCGACCTGGTGCAGGAAGGGAATGTCGGGCTGATGCAGGCGGCGGCGCGTTTCGAGCCCGACCGCGAGGTGCGCTTCTCGACTTACGCGGCGTGGTGGATCCGCTCGGCGATGCAGGACTACGTGCTGCGGAACTGGTCGATCGTGCGGACGGGGACGACGGCGGCGCAGAAGTCGCTGTTCTTCAATCTGCGCCGGCTCAGGGCGCGGATCGAGGAGAGCTCGGGAGCGCCGCTCACCGACGCCGGCCGGCGCAAGATCGCGGACGAGCTGCAGGTCGACCTCTCCGAGGTGGAGCTGATGGACATGCGGCTCGGCGGCGCCGACCAGTCGCTGAACGCGCCGGTGGCGAACGGCAGCGAGGACGACTGGCAGGACTTCCTGCCGGACCGCCGCCCCAACCCGGAAGAGGCGGTGGCGGTGATGCGCGACGACGAGACGCGCTCGCGCTGGCTCGCCGAGGCGATGGGCGAGCTCTCGGCGCGCGAGCAGGCGATCATCCGCGAGCGCCGCCTGCGCGAGGAAGGCGCCACGCTGGAGGAGCTCGGCCGCACCCTCGGCGTCTCCAAGGAGCGCGTGCGCCAGATCGAGATCCGCGCCATCCGCAAGCTCAAGAAGTCGCTCACCCAGCGTGCGCCCTCGATCAACGAGATCTTCATGGACGCGGTCTGAGCGGCGGATTGGCGGCGGTGCGTCCTTCGAGACGGCCACTTCGTGGCCTCCTCAGGATGAGATGGTTTTCTTTGCGCCATCGCCGATCTGCCTCTCGCCTCTTCGCCGCGTCCTCGGCGCCGATAGCCTCGCCGCGACTTTCCCGTTGACCCGGACCCTGGGATCGCCCCGATAAGAGTGTCGGTCGCATGACCGACTCGATGTCGAGGTGATCCCGTGCTCCCTGCCGCGCAATTCCTGCACGCTTCCGAGGCCGCGAGCCGGCTCGGCGTCTCGGTCAAGGCGCTGCGGCTCTACGAGCGGCACGGGCTGGTGACGCCCGCCCGCAGCGCGGCCGGCTGGCGCGCCTACGGGCCCGACGAGATGAGCCGGGCGGCCGAGATCGTGGCCTTGCGCGGCCTCGGCTTCAGCCTCGCCCAGGTGGCGCGCCTGCTGACCGGCGACGCGCAGGGGCTGGAGCCGGCGCTTGCCGGGCACCAGGCGGCGCTCGAGGGCCGGCAGCGCCAGATCGCCGCCCTGATCGCGAAGGTCCGCGCTCTGCGGGAAGATCTGGCCCAGGGCAAGGCGCCGACCGCCAGCGAGCTCGCGCGGCTGCTGTCGCCCGACGGCGCGCCCGGCATCGCCTTCGCGCTGCCCTGGCCCTGGGGCGGCGAGCGGTTCGAGCTGCAGCGCCTGCGGCCGCTCACCTACATCATCGGCCCGCTGGGGAGCGGCAAGACGCGGCTGGCGCTGCGCCTGTCGGAGATTCTGCCCGATGCGGCCTTCCTCGGCCTCGATCGAGCGGCGGATGGCGGCGCGGCGGCGCGCGCCCATATGGATGCCGATCCCGCCCTGCGCTCCCGGGTCGATCAGGCCCTGGCATGGCTTGTGGAAGACGGCGCCACGGTCTCGGATGCGCTGGTGGCGCTCCTCGCCGGTCTCGAATCGGACGGTCCGGCGGTCCTGGTCGTCGACATGATCGAGCAGGGGCTGGACCAGGCGACGCAAGAGGCGCTGATCGCCCATCTGCGCCGCCGCGGGCCGGACGCGCGGCCGCTCTTCATGCTGACACGCTCGTCCGCGATCCTCGATCTGGCGATGGTCGGTTCCGACGAGGCGATCATCCTCTGCCCCGCCAATCACAACCCGCCCAGCTATGTCGCGCCCTATCCCGGCGCGCCCGGCTACGAGGCGGTGGCCACCTGTCTTGCCTCGCCCGAGGTGCGGGCGCGGACCGCGGGCGTCATCGCGTACCGGCCGCCGCTGAGCGGCTAGGGGCTGGCGCTGATCGGGCCGTCCAGGACCTCTACCGGGCTGCCGTCGGCGAGGTCGATGCTGGGGTTCAGCACCACCTTGTCGTCGTTCTTGACGCCGTCGCTCACCTCCACCTCGGTGCCGAGATCGCGCACCACGGTGAGCTTGTGGAAATGGACGACGCCGTTCTCGACCACGGCCGTCTGCAGCCCCTGCTGATTGAAGATCACGGCGGAGGCCGGCACCATCAGCGACGGGGTGCGGCGGGGGACGTGCAGCTCGACGGTGCAGTAGACGCCGGGCTGCAGCGCGCCGTCGGGGTTGGGCACGTCGATCTCGGTCAGCAGCGTGCGCGTGCCCGGCTGCAGCGCGTCGGCGATGCGCGTCACCTTGCCGGGAAAGCCGCGGTCGGGGATCTCCGGCACGTGGATCACCGCGTCGACGCCCGGCTTGACGCCGAAGGCGACGTCCTGCGGCACGTAGAGCTGCACGCGGATGACGTCGCTCTGATCCATCGAGAACAGCGAGGTGCCGCTGGCGGCGTCCGCCTGCACCAGGCTGCCGACATCGATGTTGCGCTGGGTGATGACGCCGTCGAAGGGCGCCACCACCTGCTGATAGGCCTTCTGCTGCTGCAGCACCGCCACCTGGGCGCGCTGCGCCGCGATGCTGGCCTCGGCGGCGGCGGACGCCTGCTGCAGCGCCTGGTAGTTGAGGCGGTCGGAATCCGCCTGCTGCTGCGACGCGTAGCCCTGCGGCGCCAGCGCCGAGGAGCGGGCGGAGGTGACGCGGGCGAGATCGCGGTTGGCTTCGGTCTGGCGCAGCGAGGCCTCGAGCTGGGCGAGATTGCCCTCGGCCTGGGCGATCTGGTGGTCGAGCTCCGGCGCGGTGATCTCCGCCAGCAGCTGGCCCTCTTTCACCGGCGAGCCGATATCGACGGTGCGCTTGGAGATATAGCCGCTGGCGCGGGCGAAGATGTTGGCGCTCTCGAAGGCCAGCGTGGTGGCCGGCAGGCTCACCACCTGGATGTCGGCGCTGGCGCGCACGGCATCGACGCGGACGCCGGGAAGGTTGGCGCGGTGCTGCTGCTGGGCGGTCATGACGGTCTGATAGCGGCGATAGTGCTGCCAGATGCCGAATCCCAGGATGGCGATGAGCAGCGCCAGCAGGCCCAGGCCCAGCAGCCAGCGCCGGGACGAGCGCCGCCGCGGCGCGGCGGGGGGCGGCGGGCTCCAGACCGGCTTCGGTGCCGGCCGGGCGGGCGCCTCCGGCGCCTCCAGGACCAGTGATTGCTCGTCCCTCATTCCGGTGTCTCCTCGAACACGCCATGGGCCTTCTTGCCGTCGTTGCGCTTGCGCAGCTCGGCGAAGAGATAGGGCACCACCAGCAGGGTGGTCGGCGTCGCGAACAACAGCCCGCCGATCACCGCGCGGGCGAGCGCCGCGTTCTGCTCCTCGCCGGGGCCGCCGATCGCCATCGGCACCATGCCGATGATCATCGCCGCCGCCGTCATCAGCACCGGCCGGATGCGGGTGTGGCCGGCGGCGACCGCCGCGTCGAAGGCGCTCATGCCGGCGAGCTGCTGCTCGCGGGCGAAGGTCACCAGCAGGATCGAATTCGCCGAGGCGACGCCCACCGCCATGATCGCGCCCATCAGCGACGGCACGCTCAGTGTCGTTCCGGTGAGGAACAGCATGGTGACGATGCCGCACATGGTGGTGGGGAGCGCCAGGATCACCACGAAGGGATCGCCGAAGTTCTGGTAGTTCACCACCATCAGCAGATAGACGAAGACCGAGGCGAAGAGCAGGCCGATGCCGAGGTCGCGGAAGGCGCCGTTCATGCTGTCGATCTGGCCGATCACCTGGATGGTGTTGCCGGGCGAGAGCTGCTTGCCCAGCTCCTTGGTGATGCGGTCGATCTCCGCCGCCACGCTGCCGAGATCGCGGTCCTGCACGCTGGCATAGACCTCGTAGACCGGCTGGATGTTGGCCTGGTTGGCATTGGTCGGGATGCTGCCGCGCCGGAAGGTCGCGACATTGCTGAGCAGACCGGGCACCGGCGCATCGGCCGTGGACGACGCCAACGTGGTCGAGACCGGCGTGTT
>DATKPX010000332.1:0-2914 GCA_035523855.1 Allostellaceae bacterium | reverse complement strand
GCCGAAGCTCCTGATGCTGGATGAGCCATCCCTCGGTCTCGCCCCCATCATGATCGAGCGCGTCTTCGCGCTGGTGCGCGCGCTGGTGCAGGCCAAGGGATTGACCGTGCTGCTGGTGGAGCAGAACGTCGCCGATGCGCTTGAGATGTGCGGCCACGGCTACATCCTGGAGCGCGGCCGCATCGTGAAGCGCGGGCTGGGGAGCGCGCTCATCGAGGACGCGGACGTGCAGCGGGCCTATATGGGGTTGTGATGGCGGCGGTCATTGAGTCCTGCAACTCCCCCCTCCCTGACCTCCCCCTCAAGGGGGGAGGGGCCAGCTATGGAAGCAGCTCATTTCCCCCTCCCCCCTTGAGGGGGAGGGTTGGGGTGGGGGATGACCCTCGGTCATCGAACAGCATCGCTCCGCCATGACCCCCGTCCGCACCATCGCCTGCGGCGCGGGCTTCGCCGGCGATCGCATCGAGCCCGCGGTCGAGCTTGCGGCCTCCGGCGAGGTGGACGCGGTCGTCCTCGAATGCCTCGCCGAGCGGACGCTGGTGCCGGGGCTGCGCGCGCGGCGCAGCGACCCCGAGGCGGGCGCCGATCCGCGGCTCCGGCGACGCTTGACGCCGCTCTTGCCGGTGGCGCGCGCCAATGACTGCCGCGTCATCTCCAATCTCGGCGCCGCCAATCCCGCCGCCGCCGGCCGCGCCATCGCCAGGCTGGGCAAGGAGCTGGGCCTCGCCGGCCTGCGCGTCGCCGCCGTCATCGGCGACGACGTGCTGGCGCAGCGCGATCGGATCGAGTGGGAGCAGCCGATCGAGGGCGATCTCATCGGCGCCCATGCCTATCTCGGCTCCGCGGCGCTGGTGGAGGCGATCGACAAGAACGCCGACGTGGTGGTGACCGGCCGCGTCGCCGATTCCGCCCTCTTCTCCGCCGAGCTCATTCCGCATCTCGATCCCCTGGACACCGCGCTTGCCGGCGCCACCGCGGTTGGCCACGTGCTGGAATGCTCCGGCCAGATCACCGGCGGCAATTACGAGCCGCCGGGCGGCGGCGGGCTCGCGGCCGCCGATTACGCGCGGCTGGGCTTTCCGCTGGCGCGCGTCTTCGCCGACGGCAGCGCCGAGATCGGCCTGCTGCCGGGTGCGGCCGGCCGCGTCGATCCCATGACCTGCACCCTGCAGCTCCTCTACGAGGTGCACGATCCCCGCGCCTATCTGACCCCCGACGTCACCATCGACTTCACCGGCATCCGCTTCGAGGAGGTGGCGCCGAACCGCGTCCGCATGAGCGGCGCCCGCGCCGCCGGACGGCCGCCGCGGCTGAAAGTGTCGGGCTTCGTCGACCGCCCCGGCTTCATCGCCGACGTCGAGATTTCCTTCGCCGGGACCCACGCCTACGACCGCGCGCGCCGCGCCGCAGAGGCGCTGCGGATGCGCCTTGGCGACTGGCGCGACGAGGACATCGTGGTCGATCTCGTCGGCGTCAACTCGGTGCTGGGCCAGGCCTCGCCGCCGCTGATCGCGCCGCCGCCGGAGCTCCGCGTCCATGTCTCCGCCCGCTGTCCCGACGCCGAGGCGGCGCAGATCGTCGAGGACGAGGTCTATGCGCTGACCCTCTCCGGCCCGGCGGGCGGCGGCGCGGTGCGCAGCGAGCGGCGGCCGCGCCTCGAGGTGCTGACCGGCTTCATCGCCCGCGACCTCGTCAAGACCTCGCTGGAATGGACGGTGGTGACATGAGGGTCGGCGATCTCGCCTCGGGCCGCGCCGGCGACAAGGGCGACATCCTCGACCTGACCCTGGTCGCCGCCGATGACGCAGGCTACCGCCGCCTCGAGCGCGCGGTAACGGCGGAGGTGGCGCGCCGCGCCCTCAACCAGGTGGTGCCCGGCGCGGTACAGCGCTACGCGATCCCGGGCCTGCGCGCGCTCAAATTCGTGGCGCCGACGGCGCTTCCCGGCGGCGTCTACGCGACGCTCCACGCGGGCCTGCACTGGCAGAAGGCCGCGATCGCCATATTGCTCGACCTCGAGATCGGGAATTAGCGCGGCCGCCCCGGTTGTTCCTCATTCGTCATGGCCGGGCTTGCCCCGGCCATCCACGCGATCCGCGAAAGATTCACCACGGAGAACACGGAGAGACGGTGGTCGGCTCTGACCTCCGTGTCCTTCGTGTCTTCGTGGTGAAACTGGCGTCAAGTCGTGGATGCCCGGCTCAAGGCCGGGCATGACGTGTGAGGAGAGAGAGTGAATCGAGGCAACGCATGGACAGCGCCACTGCTCCGTTGCAGAGTTGGGAAAACCCGTGGGAGGGAAGCCATGACCGCAACTCTCGGCGCCGGCGAGTTCAAGTACCGCGTCCAGGAAGGCTGGGGCGAGCTGCCGCCGGGCTGGTCCTTCAAGGAGGTGGCGGCGGTCGGCACCGACCTCAAGGACAATGTCTACGTCTTCAATCGCGGCGAGCACCCGATGATCGTGTTCGACCGCGCGGGCAAGTTCCTGCGCTCCTGGGGCGAGGGCCTCTTCCATCGCGCCCATGGCCTCCACATGGCGCCGGATGAGACCGTGTACCTCACCGACGACGGCGATCACACGGTCCGGCGCTGCACCCTCGACGGCAAGGTGCTGATGACGCTCGGCATCCCCGGCAAGCCGGCGGAGTTCCTGAGCGGCGAGCCCTTCCATCGCTGCACCCACACCGCGCTCTCGCCCAAGGGCGAGATCTACGTCTCCGACGGCTACGGCAACGCGCGCGTCCACAAGTACTCGGCCGACGGCAAGCTGTTGATGTCCTGGGGCGAGCCCGGCACCGATCCCGGCCAGTTCAACATCGTGCACAACATCTGCTGCGACGGCGACGGCTGGGTCTATGTGGCGGACCGCGAGAACCACCGCGTGCAGGTGTTCGACGGCAACGGCCGGTACGAG
>DATKPX010000331.1:0-8617 GCA_035523855.1 Allostellaceae bacterium | reverse complement strand
CCTTCGCCGCCGAGGCGCCGCTGCCGCGCGCCGGCAATGCGGGCGCGCCTTATGCGCTGCAGGATTGCGTGCGCGGCGCCGATGGCTGGCTCGCGCTCAGCGTTGGACCGGAGCAGCTCGCTGCTCTCGACCGCCTGATCGGAGAGGACGGCGATGCCGCCGGGCGGATGGCGGCGCTGGAGCGCTGGAGTGGCGCGCGGCCAGTGGCGGAGAGTGTCCGGGCGCTCACTTCCCGTGGCATCGCCGCGGCGCCGGTGCTCGACGGCCGTGGCATGCTGGCGGCGCGGGGGAGGCTCTGGTCGCGGGCGATCGCCGACAATGACGGTTACGGGTTGCTGAAGGGGTTTCCGTTCCAGCTCGACGGCGCGCCGCTCCGCATCGAGCGCGACGCGCCGGAGGTCGGCGCCGACACGGCGGCGGTGCTGGCGGAGGTCGGCGGCTATTCGGCCTCCGAAATCGACGCGCTCATTTCTTCCGGCGCGGCGGAGACGGCGAGTGGCTAAGGCTCAGATGATGCCCTGCTCGGCGAGCTCGGCGATCTCCGAGGGAGAGTAGGAGAGCAGCGTGCCGAGGATGTGGCGGTTGTCCTCGCCATAGCAGGGCGCGCCGCGATCGATCGGGCCGCCCGCATAAGAGGGCGTCCGGCTCAGCTTCATCGACAGCTCTGGCACCGGCCAGCGGCCGATCTTGGTGCCGGTCACCTCCGTCATCCAGCCGAGGGCGGCGAGTTGCGGGTCGCTGTCGCAGCGGTCGCCGGCGGTCTGGCAGACGCCGGCGGGTACGCCCGCCGCCTGCAGGCGCAGCATGGCGGCGTTGGCCTCCACGGTCGCGGTCCAGCGGCCCAGCGCCTCGTCGAGGGCGTCCTGATGCCGGAGCCGGTCGGCGAGCGTCGCGAAGCGCGGATCGGCGCGGAGCGGCTTGAGGCCCGCGACCTCGGTCAGCGCCTGCCACTCGGCCTCGGTGAAGCAGGCGATGGCGAGCCAGCGATCCTCGCCCTCGCAGCGATAAGCGCCATGCGGTGCCGCGGGCTTATAGGGCGAGCGGTTGCCGAAGCGCGACCAGACGCGCTCGTTGGCAGACCAGTCGAGGACGGGCACCGCGGTCTGGAAGATGCCGGCTTCGCATTGCGAGCTGTCGATCCACTGGCCCTCGCCGGTGCGCTCGCGATGATAGAGCGCGCCCAGGATGCCGAGGGCGAAGCCGTAGGCGCCGATCCAGTCGAGGTAGGAGTAGCCCCAGCCCGCGGGCATCGCCGGTTCCGGCATGCCGGACATGTCGGTGGCGCCGGCGAAGGAGGCGGCGATCGGGCCCACGGTGCGGAAGCGGCCGTAGCGGCCGGCGCTCCCCATGCCCGACTGCTGGATGTAGATGATGTCCGGCCGGATCGATTTGAGCACGTCGTAGCCGAGGCCGAGGCGGTCGAGCACGCCGGGCGAGAAGCCCTCGGCGACCACGTCGGAGATCCGGATCAGATCTTTGGCGATCTGCAGCCCCTTGGGATGGCGGATGTTGAGGGAGAGGCCGCGCTTGCCGGCGTTCTTGTGATTGAACTGGCCGCCCATGTCGGAATCGGTGACGCCGGGGAGCGGCGCCGTCGCCTTCTCCCGCGCGGTGCGCCCGCCTACCGGCGCCATCGCCGCGAGGCGGGTGTCGGGATTCTCCTTCCACTCGACTTTGAGGCTCTCGGCGCCGAGCGAGGCGAGGAAGCGCGTGCCGCCGGCGGAGGCGAGGAACCAGGAGAAGTCGAAGATGCGGATGCCGGCAAGCGGGAAGGGCTTGCCGCGCGGCGAGAGCCCCGCGGTCGGCTTCGCCGTGGCGAAGACCCGCGCCGGCCGCGCCGGCTCGCCCAGCACGCTCGCCGTGTCCTCGCCGATGAGCGGCGCGCGGCGGCCCGGCTGCCAGGCGGTGACGGTGCTCAGCCACTTGCTGGTGGGGTAGCGGAAGCTGCGGCCGAGCTCGGGATGCTCGATATCGGCGAAGCTCTCCCGCGCGAGCCAGTGCTCGTCGACGGCGTTCTCGTGCGGCTTGCGGATCGGCGCCCAGAGCAGGCCGGCGGCCTGGGCCTCGTGCCAGGGCACGTCGCGATAGCAATAGGCGCGGACGAAGCGCTGGATCACGTCGAGGATGTGGTTGCTCTCCTCGTTGCTGTCGGTGGAGCCCGGCACGTTGCGGGCGGTGAGGTCGGCGCTGGCATCCGGCGGCGTGAGGTCGGCGGCCATGCCGTAGCGCTCGAGGAAGGGCACCAGCTTCGACTTGTCGCGCGCGGAGACGCCCCAGGTCATCACCCAGCGGCCGTCCTTGCTGTGGCTCATATTGGGCGTGCGGTTCGGCCGCTCCGCCGCATGGCGGCCGGTCTGGCGGTAGAGCGGCGCGCGGCGCATCACCCAGGACATGATGTCGACCTCGGTGTTGATCGAGACCGCCTGGTGCACGGCGCAGGAGACATCCTGGCCCGCGCCGCTGCGCTCGCGGTGGAACAGCGCCGCCGCGATGCCGATCGCCAGCTGCTCGCCGGCAATGTGATAGGCGTGCCAGACCTGCGGCGCGATCGGCGGCAGGTCGTATTTGCCGCCGGGCGCGGCATCGTAGCCGCAATTCATCATGATGCCGCCAAGGGCCAGATGGATGAGGTCCGAGGCCTTGAAGTCCTTCCAGGGCCCGCCGTCGCCGAAGGGCGTGAGCCGCGCGGTGATGAGCGTCGGATAGCGCTCGTTGAGGGAGCCGGCTTCGACGCCGAGGCTCCGCGCGAAGCCGCCGCCGGTGCTGTCGAGCAGGATGTCGGCGCCGGCGAGGAGCCTTAGATAGTCGTCGCGGCCGGTGACGTGCACCGACGTCTTGCCGCGGTTATAGGCCCAGAAGAAGAGCGAGCGCTCCGGCCCCTCCTTGTCCTCGTAGAAGGGGCCGATCTTCCGCGTCGGCGAGCCTTCCTTGGGCTCGATCTTGATCACCTCCGCGCCGAGCCCGGCCAGCAGCAGCCCGCAATACTCGCCAAGCTCGTCTGCCGTCTCGATGACGCGGAGCCCCCTTAGCATCCCCGGCTTGATCATCGGCGGCGGACTCAGCTCTGCAGATAGACCATCTGGGTCTGAGTGTACTCCAGGAGCCCGTGCTTGCCATCGGCGCCGCCGATGCCGGAGCGGCGGACGCCGGCGTGGAAGCCCTGCATCGCCTCGAAGTTCTCGCGATTGATGTAGGTCTCGCCGAATTTGAGGCCATTCGACGCCCGCATCGCCGTCTTGAGGTCCCGCGTATAGAGGGAGGAGGTGAGGCCGTAGTCGCTGTCATTGGCCTTGGCGATCGCCTCGTCGAGATCCTGGATCACGAAGATGGTCTCGTTGGCGCGGTCGCTGGGCAGGATCTCGCCCTCGATGCGGCGCGCCCATTCGGCCATATAGTCGAGATAGTCGGCGCTGAAATTCGCCTCGACGCGGGCGAGGTCGAGGAGCTTGCCCTGCTCCTCGGTGATGGTGCGGGCGATTTCCTCGGCGTGGACGCGGATCTTGGCGCCGACCTTGCGGAGGTAGCTCGCGCGCTCACTGGCCGGCCGCTTCTCCCAGCCGAGCTGTGCCTTGCGGGCGGCGGCGACGGCGATCTCCACCGCCTCGCACGGCGAATCCGGAATCTCCGAGATCACGGTGCCGCGGGCGGGGTTGCGCACCTCGATCTTCTCGGCGCCGGCGGCGGCAACGAATTTGCCGTCGATGTAGTTCTGGTGCATCTGGGGCCTCTCCCGGAGGACGTTATTGGTTCTCGAACCTGAAACGGAAGTCGTTGCCGTGCCGGACGATGTGGCCGGCGGTCGGATCCGTGAAATGCGCGGCCAGGATCATCATGTCGCTGTCGGCATAGCTCTCGATCATCCGCCGGCGCACGGCGATCGCCATCTCGCTGTTGTAGTCCGCGGGGTTCATGAGATCGGGCCGCGCGAACTGGATCGGATGATGGAAGACGTCACCCGACATGCAGGCGCGGCGGTCGCCGCCGTTCAGGATGATGTTGACGTTGCCCGCCGTGTGGCCGACCGCGCTCTCGAGGCGGATGCTGTCGCCGAGATCGGCATCGATGGGGTCGCCCGGATCGACGAAGACCGCCTGCTTCGCCTCCACCACCGGCAGCACGCTGTCGACCCAGCTGCCGCGATTGACTGGCTGCGGTGGATTGGACTTGTGCAGCCTGTCAAAGAACTCGAATTCGCCGCGCGACATCAGGTAGCGCGCGTTGCGGAAGGTGGGAACCCAGCGGCCGTTCTCCAGCCGGGTGTTCCAGCCGACGTGATCCGTGTGGAGATGGGTGCAGAGCACGATGTCGATGTCGTCAGGCGATAGGCTCATCGCCTTCATGCGCTCGAGATAGGGCGTCTTGAGATTGGTCCAGGCCGGCATCGACGGGCGCTGCTTGTCGTTGCCGTTGCAGGTGTCGACGAGGATGTTGAGGCTGGGCGTCTGGATGACGTAGCTGTGGAAGGCGATATAGACCTGGTTCGAGTTGGGATCGACCAGCTTCGGCCCCAGCCACTGGCGATGCTCGGCGAGGATCTCCGGCGTGAGGTTGCTGAGGAGCCAATTGCACTCGACGGCGAACTGCTCCATCTCGACGAGCTTGCGGATCTCCATCGAGCCGAAAACCTGCGTCTTCATTCGCTTCCTCGCCCTTCCTTTGCTTGCTTGGCCGTGCCCGCCCTCTCAGGCGAGTTTCATCTTGGGAAGAATGGTGCCTTCCGCGCGCTGCTCGTAGCAGATCTCCACCTCGCGGCCGATCCAGCTTCCCTTCGGTTCCTCGCCGACGAGGTTGCTGATGACGATCGGCCCCTCGGCGAGCTGCACCGCCACGACATTGTAGGGCGGCGGGTAGTCGTCGAGGTACTGGCGGTGAAACACCACCCAGGAGAGGACCGTGCCGCGGCCCGACAGCGGCTTCCAGCTATAGGCGAGGGAGAGGCAGTGCGGGCAATTGGGCGCCGGCGGGTAGCGGTACTTGCCGCAGCCGTCGCACTGCTGCAGTTCCCACTTCCGGGCCTCGATGCTCTTCCACATCGGCTGGTCATAGAGCGTCAACACCGCGCGCGGATGCGTCATGGGAGGATCACTTGCCGTAGATGATGGAGACCGCCTTGCCGGCGACGTCCGAGTTGTAGTGCACGAAGCGGCAGTCTTCGACCTGGCGCTCGCCGCACTCGCCGCGCACCTGGCGGACCGCCTCCACCTGATGCGCCCAGCCCTGCATGTAGGTCTCGGAGAGGTGACCGCCCGCCGTATTCACCGGCAGCTTCCCTTTGAGCGAGATGCCGTCCTCGGCCATGAAGCGGCCGACATCGCCGCTCCGGCAATAGCCGTAGCCTTCGAGCGCGAGGGGGATGTGGCAGGAAAAGCTGTCATAGATCTGGACGGCGTCGATATCCTTGGGACCGACGCCGGCCATGTTGAAGACCTGCTCGGCGCAGCGCTCCTCGGCGGGGCGGTAGAAGTCGAGGAGCCGCGGCTCCAGGCTGGTGGCGCCGCGATTCATGTCGTAGCGGCCGACGCCATGGATCAGCACCGGCGGCTTCCTGCCGAGCTTCTTTGCGCGTGACGCCTCCGTGACGATGAGCGCCACGCCGCCGTCGTTGATGAGGCAATAGTCGAAGAGATGCAGCGGCTCGCAGATGTAGCGCGAGGCTAAATACTCCTCGATGGTGATGCGCTTCTTCATCAGCGCGTGCGGCGTCATGCTGGACGCGAGGCGCTGCGCCACCGCCACCTCGCCGAGCTGCGCCTCGGTGCAGCCGGTGAGCTCCATGAAGCGGCGGAACATCATGGCGTAGAGCGCGCCTTGCGAAGTATAGCCCCAGGGCGCGTGGTAGATGTAGGAGAGGAACATGTTGCCGCCCATCGCGTCGGGCCCGCCATACTGGATGGCGGCGGAGCGCTGGTCGTTGCCGTAGACCAGCGCCACTGTATGGGCGAGGCCCGCGTGAATCGCGATGGTGGCCTCGATCACCGCCAGCATCGCGTCCGCCTGACTGCCCCAGGTCGGATTGATGCCGAGGATCTCGCCGACCCGCTCGTAGGCGACGGTGGGGCCGACGATGAGGCCGTCGATGTCGTCGCGGGAGATGCCGGCATCGGCGAGCGCGTCGTTGAAAGCGACGGCGCCGTAGCCGTAGCTGTCATGCGGCTTCTCGCCGGCCCGCACGCGAGCATAGTCGCCGACATAGTCGCTCTGGCCCACGCCGATGACGGCGGCGGTCTTGCCGAGCCCGCTCATTCCAGCACGCCCTCGCCGCGGAGCGCGGCGATGCGCTCGGGCGTGTAGCCCAGGATCTCCTTCAGCACCGCGTCCGTATGCTCGCCGAGGAGCGGCGGCCGCCGGAGCTCGACCCTCTCGCCATCGAGGAGGTAGGGCGGCGAGGTGAAGCGGGCCTCGCCGATCTCCGGATGGTCCACCTTCTGCCAGTAGCCGCGATATGCCAGCTGCTTGTCCTCGTCCATGAGATAGCGCGAGGAGGCGACGACGCCGGCCGGAACGCCTTTCGCCTGCAGCGTCATCATGGCGTCAGTCGCGTCCTTGTCGGCGATCCACCTGATCACCGCCGCCTCGACGCGCTCGACCTGAGCGAGGCGCCCCTTGGCGGTGGCGAGTTCGCGATCCTTCGCCAGGTTGGACGCGCCGATGACCTTGCAGAGCGACTGCCACTGCCGGTCATCCAGCACCGCGACCGCGCACCAGTTGTCCTCGCCGGCGCAGCGGAAGATGTTGTGCGGCGCGTGATGGGCCGAGCGGTTGCCGAGCCGGTCCTGCTCGGTACCGGTGGCGGCGTATTCGAGCGCCGAGAGGCCCATGCAGTTGAGGGTGGATTCCACCTGGGAGAGATCGATCTTGAGGCCGCGCCCGGTGGCGCGCCGATGCCGGAGCGCCGCCACCACCGCGAACGCCGCGTGGTAGGGATTGGCGGCGTGATCGGGGAAATGCGTGCCCGGTCCCAGCGGACCCTCGCCCTCGTAGCCGGTCTGCCACATGAGGCCGGTGACGGCGCTGATCGTCATGCCGACGCCGGTGAGATTGGCGAGCGGACCGTTCTCGCCGTACATGGGCATGGCGAGATAGATGATGTCCGGCTTCACCGCCTTCACCGCCTCGTAGCCGAGGCCGAGCCGGTTCATGGCGCCGGGGCCGAAATTGTTGCTGACGACATCGGCGTGGCGGATGAGCTCGAAGATCGTCTCGATGCTCCTGGGGTTCTTGAGATTGACCGAGAAGCTGTGCTTGCCGGTGTTGCGCGAGGCGAAATAGCCGCTGCGGTTGATGCCAGGAATGGCGTCGCGGTAGGGGCCGCCGACGCGCACGGGATCCGGCCGCGAGGCACTCTCCACCTTGATGATCTCGGCGCCGAAGTCGCTGAAGAGCTTGGTGGAGAAGGGACCGGCGCCGGCCCAGGTCAGATCGACGAAGCGGATGCCTTTGAGAAAGTCCGGATACATCTCGTGTCCTTTTACCGGCCGGCTTGCTTGGCGGCGATGCCGCCGAGCACGCTCTCGTTGTCCTCGCCGAGCCGCGGCGCCGCGCGGTGGATCTGCCACAGCGGCTCCGAGAGGCGATAGGGCGCGCCGGGGAACGCCACCTCGCGGCCGAGGCCGGGGAGCGCCACCTTCCTGAAGAAGCGGCGGAAGACGAGCTGCGGGTCGAGCTGCAGATCGGCGATGCGGCTCACTGGCGCCATGACGATCTTGCGCTTGAGGGCTTCGGCGGCGAGCTCCGCCTTGCTCTTGTCGGCGATGAAGCGCTCGAAGAGCGGGCGGAACTCGGCCTTCATCGCCGCCGTCGCGCGGGTCGGCCGGTCGGCCCAGTCGGGCTCCTGCAGACGGGCGAGGCCGTCGAATTTCTCCTCCCTGAACCAGGCGAGGAGCCCCGACCAGGAGGCGCTCAGCGACAGCGGCGCCGCCAGGAAGACGTAGCCGTCCTTGCAGGCGAACGCGCTCTCGGTGGCGTCGCGCACACCCTCGCCGCCGCGCGAGGAGACGCGGCCCTCGAGGTCGTAGACCTGGATCGCGTTCTGCAGCGAGTGCGCGATCGCCTCCTGCGCCGAGACGTCGAGTACGTGGCTCACGCCCTGCGCCTCGCTGTGCCAGAGGGCAAGCGCGGTCGCCGCCGCCGCGTAGAGCGAGGCGACGAAGATGCTCTGCTGTCCGGCGAGCCGCAGCGGCGGCTTGGCGGGCTCGCCGGAAAGCCAGGCGATGCCGCCCAGCGCCTGCGCCACCAGATCGCAGCCGACGAAATCGGCGTAAGGACCCGTGAGGCCGAAATGCGAGACCGAGGTGACGACGCGCCGGCCGGGCACCGCGAGTATCTCCGCGAGCTCGAGGCCGCTACCCTCGCCAGGCTCGTGGATCACCACTTGCGATGCCGCGATCAAATCCTTGGCGACGGCGCGGCCGGCGGCGGAGGTGGCGTCGAGCGTCACGCTCTTCTTGTTGACGTTGAGGAACGCGAAGGGGATGCCGCCGAACACCGTCGGCTCGGCGCCGGCGAGCGGCGGCGGACGGCGCCGGTCGGACCGCCCGCCCGGCGGTTCGACGCGGATCACTTCCGCGCCGAGATCGGCGAAGAGGCGCGCGCAATAGGATCCGAGCTCGTGGCTCAG
>DATKPX010000330.1:0-16427 GCA_035523855.1 Allostellaceae bacterium | reverse complement strand
AACGCGTGGGAGGCCGGCGCGAGCTCGCCGACGACCGCGCGGTCGCCGCGGCGGACGATCGCGAGCCTGACGGCGCCCGCATCGAGATCCACTTCGGCATCGGGAGCCGCGTCCGGCTGGTTCGCGCTCCAGATGCGGTTGACCGGCCACGGCGAGACCAGCAGCCGATGGGAGGGATGCAGGGTGAGCCGCAGGCCAGGCGCATCGATCGGTGCGACGGCGCGAAGGGCGTCGACGCTCAGCGCCGGCGCCTCCTCCGCATGGAGCGCATCGTTGATCGCCCATTCCAGCCGTGCCACGTCGGCGAGATAAGGCAGGCCACGGCAGGCAGGAAAAGCGCGCAGAAACTCGGCAAAACTCTCGCCGTACTCCACCAGGCAAGGCGTGCTCGGCGGCGTCTCGCGCACGTATTCATGGGCCGCGTAGGAGAAGAAGCGCTCGTCGACCAGGCGGCAGACCACGGGATAGGTCGCCTTCAACGCCTCGATCAGAGTGAGGAAGGCGTGGTTGCGGTAGATCCGCAGCCGCGCCGCCGGCGCAATGCCGCCGGCGTCGATGACCGACAACAGCTCCGGATCGGCCTCGCCGAAAATCGCGGCGCCGATGCGACGCTGCACGCTCTCAAGCGACGGCATGGAGCTGTCTTTCGATTGCAGTGGCAACGCCATCCGCCTTGGCGGCCTCGACGAGCAGCGCGCCGAGCGGCGGCAGGTTGCTGTCCCACTCGACCAGTGTCGGGACTCGGCCGAAGCGTGCGATCGCGTCGGCGTAGAGATCCCAGACCGGCGCCGCGACCGGCGCGCCGTGATCATCGATCAGGATTGGCGCGCCATCGGCATCGGCGCGGTGGTGTCCGGCGAGATGAATCTCCTCGATCGCCTGAGCCGGCAGCGCGTCCAGATAGGCCGCCGGATCGAAGCCGAAATTCTCGGCGTTGACATAGAGATTGTTGACGTCGCAGAGGATGCCGCAGCCGGTGCGCGCCGAGAGCGCGGCGAGGAATTCGGCCTCGGGAATGGTCGAGTGACGGAAGCGCAGATAGGTGGCGGGGTTCTCGATCAGCAATCGGCGGCCGAGCGCGGCCTGGGCCTCGTCCACATGCGCGCAAACGATCTCGAGGCTCTCCTCGGTCAAGGGCAGCGGCAGCAGGTCGTTGAGATAGCGACCGCCGATGCCGCTCCAGGAGAGATGCTCGGAGACCAGCATCGGCTCGACGCGGTCGATGAGGGCGCGGAACCGGGCGAGATGGCGGCGGTCGAGGCGATCGGCGCCGCCGAGGGAGAGGCCGACGCCGTGCAGGCTCACCGGGTAGTCGCGCCGGAGCGCCTCCAATGCCGTCACCGCCGGCGCGCCGCCGAGATAATTCTCCGCGTGCACCTCGAGAAAGCCGAGCTCGGGACGGGCGCACATGATCTCGGCGACATGAGGGCCGCGCAGGCCGATGCCGGCCGCAGCCGTGCCATCGCGCCTCATGGGTCCCGGTTGCCTCGCCATCGCGCCCTCCCTCGGTCTTACTTCGCCGCCATGCTGCCGCCGTTGATCTTCATGCAGGTGCCGGCGGGCACGTAGATCCAGGAATCGCCGGCGGCGGCGCGCTTGGACTCGCCGGCGCAGGAGTGGGTCGCGGTCTGGCAGTCGTTCTGGCCGCTGGCGGCGACGCCGTAGCATTTCTCCGCCTTGAAGGCGGGCGCCGGCGCCGGGCCGGCACTGGCAACCAGCGGCAGCGCGACGGTCGCCACGACGGCGGAGGCGACCAGCAGGGACGTCTTCATCGAAGGAACTCCTCATGGGTGGCTTGGAACGCCGGCGACTCTAAGCGGTCGCGCGAGCACGCTGAAATGCCGATGCTTTATCGTTCCAATGCCCGGCGCGTATCGGCGTGCGTCCGCCGCGGCTACTTGCCGTCCAGGACGGTAACCGGCGTCCAGTCGCCGCCGGGCGGATCGGCGAGGCAGGCGCGGCAGCGCCCGATGAGAATCTCCGATGGCCGGTCGCCGCCGCGGGCGGCGATCGCCGCCTCGAAATGGCCGATCGCCTCCTGCCAGCGGCCCGCCCCATAGGCGTCGAGGCCGGCCTCGTAGCAGCCGACCCAATCGGGCGCGCCGGCGGGCATCTCCTCGGCCATCGCCAGCAGTTCGTAGGTGTCGAGCCCCTGCATGCGGCCATAGACCGCGACGCGATCGAGCCGGCGCACCACCACCGCCGCGCCGGCGGCCTTCCGGGTGTCCTCGCCGATCAGGATCTCGGTGCCGTAGCGCTTGTTGACCGCCTCGAGCCGGCTCGCGACGTTGACGGGATCGCCGATGACCGTGTAGCTCAGCCGCTCGCTGGAGCCGATATTGCCCACCAGCATGCGGCCGGTATTGACGCCGATGCGGATGTGGAGCGGCGCGCGGCCCGCCTTCGCCGCCGCCTCCCGCTGGGCGGCGAGCCGCCGCTGGCAGTCGAGCGCCGCCGCGCAGGCCTCGGCGGCGTGGCGCGGGTCGGGCACCGGCGCGCCCCAGAACGCCATCACCGCATCGCCGATGAACTTGTCGATGGTGCCGTGCCGCTCCAGGATCGCTCCGGAGGTGAGCTCCAGGTATTCCGTGAGCACGGATACCACATCGTCCCCGAGCCGCTCGGAAAGCCCGGTGAAGCCGGCAATGTCGGTGAAGAGCACGGTCAGCAGCTCTTCGTGGCCGCCGGGCCGCGCCTCGATGCCGCGGGAGACCAGGGTACGGACCAGTGCCGTCGGCATATATTTCTGAAACGAGGCGAGGCCACGGCTCATCTGCAGCAGCGCCGCCGAGAGGTTGTCGAGCTCACGCAGCGGCGAGACGATCCGGGTGATGCCGTCGAGCTCGAAGCTCTCGATGTGCCGGAGCTGACCCACGATGCGCAGCAGCGGCGCCGCGATCACGCGGTTGACCAGCAGCAGCGCCAGCGCCGCCAGCAGCACCGTCAGCACCGCGAGCGCCCCCAGCAGGATGCGCGCGTTGCGCTCGATGTTGGCGAGAAAGTCGTCGGCGGGGATGATCGTCGCCACCACCCAGTTGTCGAAATGGAGCGGCGAATAGGTGATGAAGTAGTCCTCGCCGGACCTGCCGGTGAAGCGCGTCTGGCGGACGCCGGTGATCGCGCCGAGATCGACGCCATCCCGACCGAGCTCGTCGTCAATCGCCTGCAGCAGGCGGTTGCCGCCGCCGAGCTGCGGCAGGCTCGGCATGCGCCCCTGCTGCTGCTGTTCCACCGCCGCCGGATCCGCCGAGGCGACGACGTTGCCGTCGCGGTCGAGCACCACCACGGTGCCGGTCTTTCCCACCTGCAGGCTGGTGAGAAACTCCGACAGGCGGCCCAGCTCGATGACGATGTTGATGACGGCGACGAACTTGCCGTCCACCTGCAGCGGGGTCGAGGTGCTGATCGCCTGGCGGTCGCTGTCGGGATAGTGCGAGGCGTGGCTCCAGCCCGGGCCGTTCTCCTGCACGGCGCGGCGATACCAGGGCTGCTCCGTCGCGTCGTAGGTGCTGGACTCGAATTCCCGGTTGTCGAAGATGATGTCGCCCTCGGCGGGCGTGTAGTAATCGATGCGGCGCTTCGCCATCTTCGTCATCGGATCCCATTTCACCTCGACCATGTCGATCTCGGTGTCGCTGACCTTCTGGGCGCCGAAGAAATTACCGTCGGGGAATCCGAGCGATATCCAGGACAGGCTCGGCTGCGAGCGGAGCAGGGAGAGGAAGACGAATTCCCGCTTCGCCTCGTCCGAGGTCTTGATGGTGCCCTGGAAGAAGATCGAGCGCACCGCCTCCTGCATCGCCCAGGCGTCGTTGAGGACGCCCCGCACCTCGTGATGCACGGAATCGACGATCTGCCGGTTGAGCTCCCCCACCACGTCGCTGACGTTCTGCCGCGCCGTGTAGGACCAGGAGAGGTGGATCAGCAGCGCGGTCAGCGTGACCGTGGTCAGCACCAGCGCGGTGAGCGCCAGGCGGAGGCCGAGCTTGCGCCGGCCGCCTGGCGCCGGAGGCCCGTCGATGCGTCCCTCGGCGCGCTTCGCCTGCTCAGGACGAGGCGATATCCCTTCTGCCATCCGCAAACGACCCTCGTCCTGAGCCGGCGGCCCGTCGGCCGCGCGTCGAAGGACAGAGGATAGCAGCGCCGCATCCCTCACAGATACTGCTCTCGGATATCGACCGTCGATTCCACACCCAGGCGGTCGAAATTCCGCTCGAGCCAGGCTGTCGCGTGGTCGCGGCCGATGTCGCGGAGATGAGTGAGGAACTCCCAGTCGCCGTTGAGCTTGCTGGCGACGCCGAGCCGGCCCATCTCCTCCTCGGCCGAGATGCTGTGGATGAGGAGATGACGGAGCCCGTCGCCGTTCACCTTGCCGTCCTCGATGAGGCGGGTAACGAAGCTGATCGCCCGCATCTCGCGCATCAGCGAGGAGTTGAAGCTGATCTCGTTGATGCGATTCATGATCTCGGTGGCGGTGCGCGGCAGCTTGTCGCGATTGAGCGGATTGATGTGGACGACGACGATGTCGCGGCTCTCGCAATTGTAGATCAGCGGAAAGAGCGCGGGATTGCCCATGTAGCCGCCGTCCCAGTAATGCTCGCCCTCGATCTCCACCGCCTGGAACAGGAACGGGAGGCAGGCGGAGGCGAGCGTGCGGTCAGGGCAGACCTCGTTGCGCTCGAACACCTTGACCTTGCCGCTCCGCACGTTGGTGGCGGAGAGGAAGAGCTTGATCGGGCAGTCCGAGCGGCGCAGCGCCTCGAAATCGACGCTCGCCTCCAGCACGTCGCGGAGCGGGTTCTGGTTGAAGGGATTGAACTCGTAAGGCGAGAAGAGCCGCGAGACCAGGTCGAGGGCCACGAAAGCGGGCGAGAACTGCAGCGAATGATTGTGCAGCGCGCGGTCGAGCCAGCTCGGCTGCAGCGGCCCCAGCAGCGCCGCGTGGCTGATGCGGCGCCAGAAGTTGGCGAGCGCCTGGCGCGCGCCCTGGCGGCCGCCTTGCGACCAGCCGTAGGTGAAGGCGACCGCGTTCATCGCGCCGGCGCTGGTGGCGCTGATGCCGTCGATGGCGATGCGCTCATCCTCGGCGAGGCGGTCGAGCACGCCCCAGGTGAAAGCGCCATGGGCGCCGCCGCCCTGAAGGGCGAGGTTCAGGGTCTTCTGCTCCGCCGCCGCCTTCTTCTTCGATGCGGGGCGAGCGGTCGCCTCCGTCTGCGCGCCGTCCATGATGATCTCCCTCGATGAAGCCTTCAGTGCGCGGTCCAGCCGCCGTCGACCGGCAGCGAGGTTCCCGTGATCGACGCGGCCGCCTCGCTGCAGAGGAAAGCCGTGAGCGCCCCCAACTCCTCGACGGTGGCAAAGCGCTTGTTGGGCTGCTGCGCCAGCAGAACGTCGCGGATGACCGCCTCGCGGGTGATGCCGTGCGCCGCCGCCTGGTCGCCGATCTGCTTCTCCACCAGCGGCGTCCAGACATAGCCGGGGCAGACGGCGTTGCAGGTGATGCCGGCTTCAGCACCTTCAAGTGCCGTCACCTTGGTGAGGCCGATCAGCCCGTGCTTCGCCGCCACATAGGCGGCCTTGAAGGGCGACGCCACCAGGCCATGTGCCGAGGCCATGTTGACGATCCGGCCCCAGCCGCGCGCCTTCATGCCGGCGAAGACCGCGCGGGTCGCGTGGAAGGCGGCGCTCAGATTGATGGCCATGATGGCGTCCCATTTCTCGGGCGGGAACTGCTCGATCGGCGCCACGTGCTGAATGCCGGCGTTGTTGACGAGGATGTCGACGCCACCGAAAGCCTCGGTGACGGCCGCCGCCATGCGGGCGATCGCCTCGGGCTTGCTCATGTCGGCGCCATCGAACATGACGTCGACATCGTGCTCGGCGGCGAGCGTGTCGCGCAGCCGCGCGATCTCTCCCTGATCACCGAATCCGTTCAGCACGATGCGGGCGCCTTGGCCGGCGAGCGCTCGTGCGATGCCAAGGCCGATGCCACTGGTCGACCCCGTGACGATGGCGGTGCGCCCGTCGAGGACGCGTCTCGTGGTGGTCTCCGGTCTCGTCATCAGCATGGCCCTCTCCTGCGGTGCGGTTCCCGATGCCGTAAGACTGCCGCACGGGTGGCAAGCGGGATAATGCCGAGTTCCTATGATTTCGATGCCGCGGCCCTATCGCCCGATCAGGGCCAGGGAAAGCTCTCGACCGAGCTCACCAGCGCCTCGACCGGTGCCGACAGCGGCCGGCCTTCGATGGTCACCAGGCTCACCACGCGCTCGACAACGGGCTCGGTCAGCTTTCTCGTCATCAGACCCGGCAGGCAGGCGGAAAATTCCGGCATGAAGCAGACGCCAAGCCCGGCCATCACCAGCGCCTGCACCCAGTCCTCGCGCTCGCTGCGATGGGCCTCCATCACATCGACCTCGTACTGCCGGCAGAGATAGTCGAAGTAGTCCTGGTATTCGCAGTTGATGCGCGAGAGGTAAGACTCGCCATGGATGTCCTTGATGCGGACTTCGCCGCTGGCCTCGAACTGGTGGCCGCGGGGAAAAGCGACGACGAAAGGCTCGCGGTAGAGCGGGCGCGCCTGGAAGGCGCTGTCGAATGGCCTGGGTTGCGCCATCACGGCGACGTCGAGCGAGCCCCGCATCAGATACTCGCTGAGCCGCGGCGGCGTCCCCTCGACGATGGTGAGCTCGATGCCGGGATGCTCGGCATGGAAATGATTGATGAAGCTCATGAAGCGCAGCGGCCCGATGGTGCACATGACGCCGAGCTTCAGCGGCGCGTCCTCCAGGCGCAGGAAGCTGCGGGCGGTGGATTTCGCCACCTGGGATTGGCTGTAGATCTGCTCGAGATGCGGCCGCATCAGCCGTCCGAGATCGGTCAGATGCGTGAAGCCGCGCTCGCGCTGGAAGAGAAAGCCGCCGAACTCCGCCTCCAGCGCCTGGATGCCCCGCGTCAGCGCCGGCTGGGACACGTTGCATTTCTCGGCGGCGCGCGTGAAGTTCAGCGTCTCGCAGACGGCCAGGAAGTAGCGCACCTGATTCATCTGCATCGCGGTAAATCCGCCGTAATCCCGGCTCTCAGGGGCAGGGCCGCGACCGGCGGGGACAGTGCCGGCCGCGGCCCTCGGGTCGCCGGCGGGGGACCGGCGACGGGGGAACGGGTGCTAGTCGTCTGCCGCGGCGGCCTCGGCGCCGGCGGTCAGTCGCCGCAGATCGGCGAGGCTCTGGCTGAGGCAACGGCTGTAGAGGATCAGCGCGTCGAGCTGCGCCTTGGCCATCACCTCCGCCTGCGCCAGGCCGGCGTCGGCGGCAACCTTCAGCGCGTCGAGCCCCATGTCCGGCATGCCCTCGAGCCCGATGGGCGAGCCGGACTCGCGCAGCAGCCCGGCGAAGCGGCGCTGCGTGCTGGCGACGAGATCCCAATGACGGCTCGCGGCGGCGTGCGCGCCCTCGAGCATTTCCCTGACCGCGTCATGTACCGTATCAAGGCTCTTGCGCTGGGCGCCGATCAAATCATCGAGAGCGGCGGGCGCCGTCCGCGTCGTCGCAGCCTGGTTCTTCGCGCTCACCGGCGCCTCCTTCGTTCTTCGTTTCGTTCTTGCCTGCGCGTAGCCGCGCTTTCGGTGGCGGCACTCTCGCATGCACGGTGCGTCGGTGGAAATGCAAAGCTGCTATGGATTCGATGAGCGCGCCTTATCGCCCGCGCGCCGATAGCTTTCGCTCATCGATTCCGTAAGCAATCGGCATTTCCGCTCGACGCCCGCTTCTCCCACCCTGCAGCCCTCGCCGCGGCCGATCCGGTGGCGGCCACAGCAGAAGGAGATAGTGACAATGGTCATCAGCAGAACCGGCGGGGCTGCCTTGCGCAGCGCCGCCTTGGCGACGATCCTCCTCGGCGGCGTTGCCGGCTTCGCGATTTCGGCCTCCGCGGGCGAATGCCCGGCCGGCAAGATGGGCGCCGATCTCACCAAGCCCGTCACGACGCCGGCGAAGGACGTTACCGACAAGGTGCTGGCGGCGATCGACCTCAGCAAGGAGCCGGCCCACGTCGACGGGCGGCAGCTGCGGCTGCGCAAGCTGGAGATCAAGCCGGGCGGCGTCGTGCCCTGGCACAGCCACGGCGACCGGCCGGCCATCATCTACATCATCACCGGCGAGATCACGGAATATGCGAGCAACTGCGCGGTGCCGATCGTCCACAAGGCCGGCGACGTCGCGCGCGAGACCAGCGCTACCGCGCACTGGTGGAAGAACACCGGCACGGAGACGGTGGTGCTGCTCTCCGCCGACCTGCTGCACGACCCCATGGACAAGAACATGTGATCGTCGCGAGCGCGACGATCGGCACCGCCTGTCGTCGCGCCCCTCGCACCAGGAGCGCTCCATGTCACCCATCACCTCCCGCACCGCCACGACCACCGGCACCGTGCGCCGCGACGCCGGCGCACAGCTGCGCAACGCCGTGATCGCCCTGGTGGCCTTCCTTACCGTGGTCGATCTCTTCGCGACCCAGGCCATCCTGCCGTCCCTGGTCCGCGCCTACGGCACCACGCCGGCCATGATGGCCTTCGCGGTCAACGCCAGTACCATCGGCATGGCGATCTCCGGCCTGGCGGTGGCGCTGCTGAGCCGGCGCATCGATCGCCGCCGCGGCATCTGGGTCAGCCTCGCCCTGCTGTCGGTGCCGACCGCGCTGCTGGGATCGATGCCTGATATCGCCCTCTTCACGCTGCTGCGGATCATTCAGGGCGTCTTCATGGCGGCGGCTTTCACCCTCACCCTCGCCTATCTCGCCGAGCACTGCAGTGCCGAGGACGCAAGCAGCGCGGCCGCCGCCTACATCACCGGCAACGTCGCGAGCAACCTCTTCGGCCGGCTGATGTCGGCGGCGATCGCCGATCACCTGGGTCTCGCCGCCAATTTCTATGTCTTCGCGCTGCTGAACCTCGCCGGCGCGGCGCTGGTGCTCGCGAGCCTCGCGCGGACGACGCCCATGGCCGCGACAGCCTCCCCATCGCTCTCGCCGCTCGCGAGCTGGTCCGCGCATCTGCGCAACGGCGCGCTGCGGGCCAGCTTCTGCATCGGCTTCTGCATCCTCTTCGCCTTCATCGGCACCTTCACCTTCGTCAATTTCGTGCTGGTGCGCGATCCCTTCGCGGTCGGACCGATGATGCTGGGGTTCGTCTATCTCGTCTTCCTGCCCTCGATCCTCACGACGCCGCTCGCCGGCGGGGTCGCGCGACGGCTCGGCACCAGGCCCACCTTCTGGCTCTCGCTGACGGTGGCCGCGGCCGGCCTGCCCCTGCTGCTATTGCCAAACTTCGCAGCGCTGCTGCTCGGTCTCGCCCTCGTCGGCGTCGGCACCTTCTTCGCCCAGGCGACCGCCACCGGCTTCGTCGGCCGGACGGCAACCAGCGACCGGGCGGCGGCAAGCGGCATCTACCTCGCCTGCTATTTCCTCGGCGGCATCGTCGGCAGCCTGGTGCTCGGCCAGGTCTTCGACCATTTCGGCTGGCCCGCCTGCGTTGCGGGCATCGGCGCAGCGCTGCTGGCCGCGGGGCTGCTTGCCATTCATCTGAGGACGCGTACGGCGCCGCTCACCGCCTGAGCGTCGCCGCGCTTGCGGCATGAACGGCGAGACGCTGGCGCTCGCTGGGCCCCGGCAGAAAATGGTGGGCGCGACTGGGATTGAACCAGTGACCCCTACGATGTCAACGTAGTGCTCTCCCGCTGAGCTACGCGCCCACTGGCGGCGCCCTCATGCGGGAAGGGCGTCGCGAAACGACCGGCGATGTAGCCCAAAACCGGGGGGCTGGCAAGCCTGGGGGGCGGCGGGCCGATACCGGCGAGCTCAGGCCGCCAGCATGCGCTCCACTTCCTCCACCAGCTGGCGGAGGTGGAAGGGCTTTGCCAGCACGGTCGCCGGCCGGTCGCCCATCTCGCGCTGGCGCAGCGCCACCGCGGCGAAACCGGTAATGAACATGACCCGGAGCGTGGGCCAGCGCTTGGTCGCCTGGCGGGCGAGCTCGATGCCGTCGAGGCCGGGCATCACCACATCGGCGAGCAGAAGGTCGACGGAATCGTCGATCAGCATGTTGAGGGCGGAGTCGCCGTCCCCCGCCGGCAGGACGATGTGTCCGGCCCGACGCAACCCGCGAGTCAGGAACTCGCGGAGGTTGTCATCGTCCTCCGCCAGCAGAATGCGCGCCATGGTGCTTCGCTTCCCTAAAATGCCGCATACATCCATACGCCTGGAGCCCCCAAGGGAACGTTAAGACGCCGAAATGGTCGCCGGCGCCGCCG
The DNA here is from genome assembly GCA_035523855.1 of Allostellaceae bacterium. GTDB lineage: Bacteria > Pseudomonadota > Alphaproteobacteria > ATCC43930 > CGMCC-115725 > DASZHJ01. The sequence goes on along the minus strand of DATKPX010000330.1, from coordinate 6,123 downwards.
GCACGCCGGTTGCAGGGAGGTCGTGACAGGCCTGCCCGATTGCCCGTAATCTCAACGCCGTATGGAAGGCATGTCCGAGACCAGCGCGGCGGTCGAACCGCCCCTCGAGGTGGCCGCCCCGACCGCGCAGACCCGGGCGCTGGTCTGCGCCTCCCCCCATAGCGGCACCCGGTATCCGGCGGAATTCCTGGCCGCCTCGCGGCTGGACCCGCTGACGCTGCGCCGCTCGGAGGACAGCTTCGTCGACGAGATCTTCGGCGGCGCCGTGGAGCTCGGCGCGCCGCTGCTCTCGGCGCAGTTCCCGCGCGCTTATCTCGACCCCAATCGCGAGCCTTTCGAACTCGATCCGCAGATGTTCGAGGACGCGCTGCCGCCCTACGTCAACAGCCGCTCGCCCCGGGTCCAGGTCGGGCTCGGCACCATCGCGCGGGTGGTGGCGACCGGCGAGGAGATCTATGCGCGCAAGCTCCGCTTCGCCGACGCGATGAGCCGGATCGAGCGGCTCTATCGTCCCTATCACCGGGCGCTGCGCCAGCTGCTCGCCGCCACCTGCGACCGCTTCGGCGGCTACCTGCTGATCGACTGCCATTCGATGCCCTCCGCCGCCGGGCCTGGCGAGCGCGAGGCGAAGCGCGGCATCGACATGGTGCTGGGCGACTGCCACGGCACCTCCTGCCATCCGCTGTTCACCGAGCGGGCGCAGCGGGTGCTGAGCGCCAAGGGGTACCGCGTCGCGCGCAACACGCCCTATGCGGGTGGCTTCACGACAGCGCATTACGGCGCGCCGGCCAGCGGCCGTCACTGCCTGCAGGTCGAGATCAGCCGCGCGCTCTACATGGATGAGCGCAGCATCGACCGGAAGCCCGCCCTGCGGCAGCTCTGCCAGGACATGAGCGACCTGATGGCGGAGCTGGCGGAACTCGAGCCTCGCCGTCTCGCCGCCGCATGAGCGCTCGGCCCGCAAGGGCAGCCGCGGCGATCGCGGTGCGCGCCGCCGAAAGCACGGACATGCCGGCAATCGCCGCCATCTATGCCCATCACGTGATGCACGGCTTCGGCTCCTTCGAGGAGGTGCCGCCCGACGCCGCCGAACTGGCGCGGCGGCGCGCGGAGATCCTCGCCAAGGGCCTGCCCTATTTCGTCGCCACTGACGAGCGCGGCCAGGTGGCGGGCTATGCCTATGCCTCGCCTTACCGCGCGCGCTCGGCCTATCGGTTCAGCGTCGAGGACTCGATCTATGTGGCGCCCGACAGCGCGCGCCAGGGCATCGGCCGGCTGCTGCTGGCGGCGCTCATCGAGAGCTGCACGAGGCTCGGCTACCGCCAGATGGTCGCGGTGATCGGCGACAGCGGCAACGAGGGCTCGATCGGCCTGCACCGGTCGCTGGGCTTCGCGCGCGCCGGGCTGCTGCCCTCGATCGGCTTCAAAGCCGGACGCTGGGTCGACGGCGTGATGATGCAGCGCGCCCTTGGCCCCGGCGACGGCACGCTGCCGGTGGAGCGCGGCTAGAGCTTTCCCGGCCGGTTGAAACCAAGCCCCGCCGCGCCGACTTCTTAGCCAGAGCGGCCAGTGCCAGAGGATGGTCCCATGTCCCCGACGGCCTATGCAGGCGCCGTGGCGCCCGCCGGACATCGCACGCCTTCCACCGAGGCGGATTTCACCATCGCCCAGGATTGGGCGAGCTATACCGCGGACGAGCACGACATCTGGCGCACCCTGTTCCGCCGCCAGGAGGCGCTGCTCGGCGGCCGCGCGGCACCGGAATTCGTGGCGGGAATCGCGGATCTCGGTGTTGCCGCCGACGGCATTCCCGACTTCCGCCGCCTCAACGAGGCGCTGGGCCGCGCCACCCGATGGTCGATCGTGGCGGTGCCCGGCCTGGTGCCGGACGCGATCTTCTTCGAGCACCTCGCCAACCGGCGCTTTCCCTCCACCTGCTTCATCCGCCGGCGCGACCAGCTCGATTACCTGCAGGAGCCGGACGTCTTCCACGACATCTTCGGCCACGTGCCGATGCTGATGAATCCGGTCTTCGCCGACTACATGCAGGCCTATGGGCAGGGCGGGCTCAAGGCGCTCGGCCTCGGCGCGCTCCACAACCTGGCGCGGCTCTACTGGTACACGGTGGAGTTCGGCCTGATCGAGACGCCGCAGGGCCTGCGCATCTACGGCTCCGGCATCGTCTCCTCGAAAGGCGAGTCCGTCTATTCGATCGAGGATCCCCGGCCGAACCGGCTGGGCTTCGACCTGATGCGGGTGATGCGGACGCAGTACCGGATCGACGATTTCCAGGCGACCTATTTCGTGATCCGCGATTTCGAGGAGCTGTTCGCGGCGACCCGGCCCGATTTCACCCCCTACTACGCGGAGCTCCGCCAGCTCAGCGATCTGGCGCCCGAGACCGTGCTGACCACCGACCGCGTGCTGCACCGCGGCAGCGTGGGCTGAGTACAAAAAAATTGGGCCGTGTTTGCACACGGCCCAAGTTTAGGGAGGAAACGCCTAGAAGACGTACGGCAGGACAACGTCCATGCCGCACTGCACAATATGACGATCAGGACCCCTCAAATCAAGGCTCAAATCGCGATTTTCTCCACGCCCCGAAAACCGTGGCAATTTTGCCACAGAGGTGATATGCAATAGATTGATTTTGCTAGAAGATTTCCCGCTCTAAGGGGATCGTCGGGGGCGGTCGGCTCGAGCGGCCGCGGGGGATCCCCCCACCGCCTGTGCTGCAGTTGCACATTGCAATGTTCTGGATAGAACGAAAGTGACGCCTCATCAGCCCCAGAGCGTCGATTTCGGGGGGAAGATCACGCTGCCGTCATAGCGCAGCCCGGGCTGGCGGTCGCGCGCCAGCAAGAGCGGCGCATCGAGATCGACGAACTCCGCGTCCTGCGCCAGGAACACCGCCGGCGCCATCGCCAGCGAGGTGCCGACCATGCAGCCGACCATGATGCGGAACCCCTTGGCGCGGGCGGCGCTCGCCAGCGCCAGCGCCTCGGTCAGGCCGCCGGTCTTGTCGAGCTTGATGTTGACGAACTCGTACTTGCCGACGAGGCCATCGAGATCCTCGCTGGTGTGGCAGCTTTCGTCGGCGCAGACCGGCACCGGATGAGCGATGCCGGCGAGCGCGTCGTCCTTGCCTGCCGGCAGCGGCTGCTCGATGAGCGCCACCCCGAGATCGGCGAGCGCCGGCGCATAGCGCTGGTAATGCTCGGCCGTCCAGCCCTCATTGGCATCGACAATGAGGCGAGCGCCCGGCGCCGCCTGGCGCACCGCCTGGACCCGCTCGAGATCGCCCTCGCCGGTAAGCTTGAGCTTGAGCAGGGGCCGCTGCGCCTGCTCCGTCGCGGCGCTCCCCATCGCCTCGGGGCTGTCGAGGCTCAGCGTATAGGCCGTGGTGAGCGCGTGCGGCGGCTCGATCCGGGCCAGGCGCGAGACGGGTTTCTGCGCCGCCTTCGCCTCGAAGTCCCAGAACGCGCAATCAAGGGCGTTCCGCGCCGCGCCGGGCGGCATCGCCGACTGGAGCTCGTGGCGATCGAGGCCGCCGGCCACCGCTTCCGCCATCGCCTCGAGCGCGGCGACCACGCCGTCGACGGTCTCGCCGTAGCGGCTGTAGGGGACGCCCTCGCCGCGGCCCTTGATCGCGCCTTCGCTGAGCTCCGCCACCACCACCTCGGCGGTGGTGCGGCTGCCGCGGGAGATCGCGAAGGCACGCGCCAGCGGCCAGGATTCCCGGTGGATGGTCAGGCGACGCATGGCTCGGCGCCTAGGCGATGCGATCCACGATCGGGCCGACGCCGGTGCGCACGGGGTCGACGCAGGGCAGCCCGAACTGATCCGCCGTCTGCTTCAGCAGCTTTTCCGCCGCCGCGCCGTCGAGCGCCGAGGTGTTGATGGCGATGCCCACCATCGCGACTTCCGGACTGGTGAGGCGCGCCGCCTGCAGATTCACCTCGATGCAGGTCTTGAGCGGCGGCAGCGGGTAATGCGGCAGGCCGCGCATATGGGTGCGGGTCGGCTCGTGGCACATGACCAGCGCGGTCGGCTGGGCGCCGTGCAGCAGGCCCATGCTGACGCCCGCGTAGGAGGCGTGGAACAGCGAGCCCTGGCCCTCGATCAGGTCCCAATGGTCGGGCTCGTTGGCGGGCGCCAGCCATTCCACCGAGCCCGAGATGAAATCGGCGACGACGGCGTCCACCGAGATGCCGTCGCCGGCGATCAGGATGCCGGTCTGGCCGGTGGCGCGGAAATCCGCCTTCATCTTGCGCCGGCGCATCTCGCGCTCGAGCGCCAGCGAGGTGAACATCTTGCCGATCGAGCAGTCGGTGCCGACGGTGAGGAGACGCTTGCCCGAGCGCGGCTTGCCGTTGGCGACCTCGAACTCGCGGGTCGGATGGCGCACGTCGTGGATCTCGCGGCCATGACGCTCGGCGGCAGCCTTGAGCGCCGGCACCTCGGTCAGCCGGCGGTGCAGGCCGCTCGCCAGGTCCATCCCGCTCTCCAGCGCCTGCACCAGAACCGGGATCCAGTTCTCGTTGATGACCCCACCGCGGTTCGCAACCCCGACCACCAGGGTCTTGGCGCCCTCCTTGGCGGCTGCCTCGACGGTTTTGTCGGGCAGCTTCAGATCCGCCTTGCAGCCCGGCAGCCGGAGCTGGCCGACGCAGGATTCCGGACGCCAATAGGCGACGCCGGCGGCGGTCTTGGCGGCAAGCGCGTCATGGGCATCGCCGAGAAAGAGGAGATAGGGGGTCTTGAGCATCGCCATGGCGGCGTCCTGTTCTTGGCTGCGTGGAACGAGGAGCCGAATATGACGGGAAATCCCGCCGAAGGAAACGCCATGGCATGACGCGCATCGCCGCACGGGCCCGCTGCCGCCGGTTTGGGCAGCGGGGCGGCGGGCAGCCCGGCGCGGCAAGACGCTGCCAGAAACGAGGTTAATTCAGGGGTTAAGACACTATTGAGACTTCCGCACCTATTGTCCGGCGCATCCCTTTTCTCTCGCGCCGGGACTTCCGCCCTTGTCCATCTCTCGCCCCACGTCCAAGGAGTCCGCCGCGGTCGTCGCGCGCGAGGATGATGTCGATCGCGAGCTCGAGCAGGAATTCAAGGACGAAGCGCTCGACACCGTCGGCAATCTCACCCTGGTGCTGCACGCGGTGCGTGACGGCCAGATGACCGCCGCCGACGCCCTGACCCGCATCCGCCGCGAGATCTCGACGCTGCGCATGCGCGGGCGCTCGGTGAAGCTGCCGACGCTGACGGTGATCGCCAGCCGCCTCGAGGATTACGCCTTCGAGCTCGACAAGCTGGAGCCACAGCATCTCTCCAGCCTGCAGACCTTCCTCGACCAGATGAGCCGCGCGCTCGACGGCAGCGAGGCGGATGCCGCGGATATCGTCCGCGCGCTGCCGACGAGCCCCACCTTCGATCCAAGCGAAGTCACCGTCAGCAACATCGAGATCCTGCTGGTGGAGCCGCAGCGCACCACCGCCCAGATCGTCTCGCGCGAGCTGAAGGCCTGCGGCTATCGCGTCACCATCGTGAGCGGCCCCTTCGAGGCACTGGAGCTGGTGACCCGCATCAAGCCGGATCTCGTCATGGCGTCCGCCATCCTCGGCGACATCTCCGGCATCGACCTCGCCTGCGCGCTGGCGGCGATGCCGACCACGCGCCACATCCCCTTCGCGCTCCTGACGAGCTTCGGGCGCGACAACACCTCCCTCGACGAGCTGCCGGCGCGCGCCGCCATCCTGCACAAGGGCACGCGCTTCGGCGAGGACCTCGCCGAGGCCCTCTCGCGGCTGGGCATCACCTGATCTAAGAGGATCGGCCGGTGCTAGTGTCCCGCCCCCGAAATTCGCAAGCGAATTTCAGGGATAAGCGGCCCACCAACTATTAATGCTCGCGTGATTCAGGGTCCGAAGTTCGCCTGCGAACTTCGGAATCGTCACACTAGTGGCCGCCGCCCTTCCAGTCCTGGCGCTGCGGGAAGTTCTGCGCGACGAAGCGATAGAGGTCCTTGATCGCCTTCTCCTGGACCTCGCCCTTGACCGAGGTCGCCGGCTTCCAGATCTCGATGATGTCGTCCCACAGCATGAGCTTGCTGTGGAGATC
>DATKPX010000329.1:0-6190 GCA_035523855.1 Allostellaceae bacterium | reverse complement strand
TCGGCAATGCGCTCGAGCGCGAGATCCCGGAGCTCGTCCGCCTCGTCGCGCCGGGGCGGCGCGGCGCCGGCGGCAACGACCGGCTGGAGCCGCTCCTCGCCGAGGCGGTGCTGCACGCGCCGTCCTTCACCTTGCGCGGCGGCACGCGCGAGATCCTGCGCGGCATCATCGCCCGCGGGCTGGGTCTCAGATGACCGACACCCTCGTCTACGACACCGCGGCCCGGCTGTTCGGTGATCTCTCGACGCCAGCCGTCATCAACGCCGCCGAGGCGGGCACCTGGCCCGGCGCGCTCTGGGACGCGGTGATGGAGAGCGGTTTTCTCGACGTGCTCGACGGCGCCGGCGACGGCGTGCCGACGGGGATCGAGGATGCGGTCGCGGTGCTGCGCGCCGCCGGCCGGTTCGCGGCACCGATCCCGCTGGCGGAGACGATGCTGACGCGCTGGCTGGCGGAGCGTGCGGGGCTCGCCGTGCCCGACGGTCCGCTCGGCCTCGTCGTCGAGACGCCGCACCAGCATTTCAATCTCGGCCGCGACGGCAAGTCCGTGCGGCTCGCCGGCACCGCCGCCGGCGTGCCCTGGGCGCGTGACGCCCGCAGCATTCTCGTCTCGACGCGGGAGGCGACCGCGCTGCTGATGCCGGCGCTGACGGAGATTACGCCCGGCCGCAATCTCGCCGGCGAGCCCCGGGATACGGTCGCCTTCGACATGATCCTGCAGCCGGGCACCGTGGCGGCGGCGCCGGCGCGCGCGGGCGCCGCCACCGCCTTCCGTCTCGGTGCGCTCTTCCGCGCGGCGCAGATGGCGGGGGCGCTGGAGACGGCGCTCGATCTGGCGGTGACCTATGCCAACGACCGCGTGCAGTTCGGCCGGCCGATCGGCAAGTTCCAGGCGATCCAGCAGCAGCTGGCGCTCGCCGCCGAGCAGGTGGCGGCGGCGGGTGTGGCCGTCGCTGCTGCGGCGACCGCCATCGGCGAGGGCGACGTCGCCTTTGCCGCCGCCGCGGCGAAGCTCCGCGTCGGCGAGGCCGCGGGCAAGGTCTGCGACATCGTGCACCAGGTGCATGGCGCCATCGGCTTCACCCACGAGCACCGGCTGCACCATTTCACCCGCCGGCTGTGGTCCTGGCGCGATGAGTTCGGCGTCGAGAGCCAATGGGCGCTCGATCTCGGCCAGCTGATGATCGCCGAGGGCCCTGACGGGCTCTGGCCGTTCCTCGCGGCGCGTTGAGCCCATGCGAGATCAGGCCCGGCTGCTCGACGCCGACGATCCCGAGACGAGGCGCTCCTGGTGGATCGCCACCGCCTCGATGCTGATCATCTTCGTCGGCTGGGGTGCTCCTTATGTGGTCGCGGTCGCCCTGAAGCCGATCGCCGCCGACCTCGCCGTCCCCCGCTCGATCCCGTCCTTCGCCACCTCGCTCGCCTATATCGGCAGCGGCGTCGGCGGCATCGTGATGGGCTGGTGGGCCGATCGCGTTGGCGTCTTGTGGCCGGTGCTGCTGGGATCGCTGATGGTCGGGCTTGGTGCCATGGTGGCGAGCGGCGGCAGCGTCTGGCAGCTCTATGTCGGCTATGGGCTGATGGTGGGGCTGCTCGGCAACTCCGCCACCTTTGCGCCGCTGATGGCGAACAGCAGCCGCTGGTTCGGCCGCCGGCGCGGCACCGCGCTGGCGCTGGTGGCGAGCGGCCAGCAGATCGCCGGCACCGTCTGGCCGCCGATCTTCCGCTATGGCCTCGACAGCATCGGCTGGCGCGCGACCCTGATCTGGTACGGCGTCGCGGCCCTCGCCATCATGCTGCCGCTCTGCGCCGTGCTGCGGCATCGACCGCCGCCGGTGTCGGCGCGCGTTGCGGCGGAAGAGGCGAGCCGGCCGGCCTTCCCGCTCGGCCTGCCGCCGAACCTGGTCCAGGCGCTCCTCTGCGTCGCCATCGTCTGCTGCTGCGTTGCCATGGCCCTGCCGATGGCGCATCTGGTGGCGTTCTGCAGCGATCTCGGCTTCGCGCCGGCGCGCGGCGCCGAGATGCTGTCGCTGCTGCTGGGCTCGGCGTTCCTGAGCCGGATGCTGTGGGGCCGGCTCTCGGACTGGCTCGGCGGGCTCCGGACGGTGCTGATCGGCACCACCGCCCAGGCAGTGTTCCTCTCCTGCTATACCTTCGTCGACGATCTCTGGGCGCTCTACGGGGTTTCCGCCGCCTTCGGCATCGGCTTCGGCGGGATCATCCCGAGCTACGTGCTGACGCTGCGCGATCTCTTTCCCGCCTCCGAGGCGGGCTGGCGCATCGGCACGCTGCTGCTGTTCGGCCTCGTGGGGATGGCGATCGGCGCCTGGCTCGGCGGCTATGTCTTCGACTGGTTCGCCGCCTATGAGCCGGCCTTTGCCATCGGCGTCGCCTTCAATATCCTGGCCGTGGCGCTGGTCGGCGCGCTGGTGCTGCGTGGCGGCCGGCCGCGGCAATCGTCCCTGCTTGCCGCCTGATCGGCTTTCCGGAGGAGACCATGGCGAGCGATACCATCCGCTTCGCGATCGAGGGCGCCATCGCCACCATCACGCTCAACCGGCCGGAGCGGATGAACGCCTTCAACTGGGAGATGATCGACGCCTGGGCCGAGGCGCTGGAGGAATGCCGGCGCAATGATGCGGTCGCGGCGGTGATTGTCACCGGCGCCGGCAAGGCCTTCTGCAGCGGCGGCGACATCGCCGACATGAAGCTGCGCGGCTCGATGACCGCCATCGAGCGCAAGCACGACCTGCAGGCGCATGTGCACCGCATTCCCGCCGCCCTGGCGAGGCTCGACAAGCCGGTGATCGCGGCGATCAACGGCGCCGCCACCGGCGCCGGCATGGACCTGACCCTGATGACGGATCTCCGCATCGCCGCCGAGAGCGCGCGGCTCGGCGAGACCTATGTGAAGGTCGGGCTGGTGCCGGGGGCCGGCGGCGCCTGGCTGCTGCCGCGGCTCGTCGGCACCGCCAAGGCGCTGGAGCTGTTCTGGACCGGCGACCTCATCGACGCCCAGGAGGCGCTCCGGATCGGCCTCGTCAACCGGGTGGTGCCCGACGCCGGGCTGATGACCGCGACGCGCGCGCTGGCGGACCGGATCGCCGCCGCGCCGCCGCTCTCCGTGCGCACCATCAAGCGCGCCGTCTATCAGGGGCTGGAGAGCGACCTTCCCGCGCATCTCGATCGCATCTCCTCCGACTACGCGCTGGTCACGGGCTCGGAAGATCACCGGGAGGCGGTCGCCGCCTTTCTCGAGAAGCGCAAGCCGCGCTTCACGGGGCGATAACGGCGGCGGGCGGAGCTATTCCGCCGGCCGCGCCGCCGGCACCGCGCCGGTCTGACGGCCGGCCAGCAGCGTCGCCACCAGGGCGCAGGCGGCGGCGAAAGCGAGCCAGGCACCCGGCATCGCCTTGTTGTCGGTGACGTGGATCAGGTACTGGCTGATCGCCAGCGAGGAGCCGCCCACGCAGGTCGCGAGGCTGTAGGCCAGCGAGAAGCCGGAGGTGCGGACCTCCGCCGGCATGATCTCGGTGAGATACACCACCATGGCGCCGTTGTAGCTGCCGTAGAGGAACGACAGCCAGAGCTCAACCGTCAGCAGCCGGCCGAAGGACGGCGCGCCCACCAGCCATTGCATCGCCGGATAGGCGGTGATCAGCGCCAGGACGGTGAAGGTGATCAGCAATGGCCGGCGCCCGACGCGATCCGACAGCGCGCCCATGACCGGCAGCCAGAACAGGTTGGAGACGCCGACGCAGAGCGTGACGATGAGGGTGTCGGTGCTGGCGAGCTTCAGCACCTCCCGGCCGAAGGTCGGCGTATAGGCGGTGATGATGTAGAAGGACACCGTCGTCATCAGCACCATCAGCATGCCGAGTACCACGATCCGCCAGTCGGCGGCGACGGAGCGGAGGATCTCCGCGGTGGTCGGGTGGCGCCGCTGCTTCAGGAAGGCCTCGGTCTCGGTGAGCGAGCGGCGCAGCATGAACAGCAGCGGGATGATCATGCAGCCGATCAGGAAAGGAATGCGCCAGCCCCAGGCATCCATCTCCTCCGGCCGCAGGTGCGAGCTCAGGATCACGCCGAGCAGGGCCACGAAGATGACGGCGACCTGCTGGCTGCCGGACTGCCAGCTCACATAGAAGCCCTTGTGGCCGGGAGTGGCGATCTCGGAGAGGTAGACGGAAACGCCGCCGAGCTCGACGCCCGCGGAGAAGCCCTGGATCAGCCGTCCAAGGACAATCAGCAGCGGCGCCAGCAGTCCGATGCTGGCATAGCCTGGCATCAGCGAGATCGACAGCGTGCCGACCGCCATCAGGCACAGGGTCAGCAGCAAGCCGTTGCGGCGGCCGCGATGGTCGATGTAGGCGCCCAGCACGATGGCGCCGATCGGGCGCATCAGGAAGCCGGCGGCAAACGTCATCAGCGACAGCATCAGCGAGGCGAACTCGTTGCTGCTGGGGAAGAACAGCCGGCCGATCGCGGCCGCGTAGTAGCCGAAGACGAAGAAATCATACATCTCCAGGAAATTTCCGCTGGAGACGCGGATCACCGACCAGATCTTCTCTTTACGTTCGGCGGGCGTCATGGGAGCGTGTCCTTCCCGGGTATTGTCGCTGGGCCGCGCTCTACCTAAGCGCGAAAGCACGATATCCGCAAGCCAGCCACCCGCCCGCAGGTTACCGCAATCCGAAATAGGCTCTTCTGAGCGCGTCGTTGGCGTGCATCTCCGGCACCGTGCCGGCGAAGCCGATGCGGCCGCCGTCGAGGGTATAGACGCGGTCGGCGAGCTCCAGGAACTTGACGTTCTGCTCGGCGATGAGGAGCGCGAGGCCCTCCGCGCGGAAGCGGGCGAGCACCTGGATCACCTCCTTGACGAAGAGCGGCGACAGGCCAGCCGAGGGCTCGTCCATCACCAGGAGCCGCGGATTGGCGGCGAGCGCCTTGGCGACGCCCAGCATCTTGCGCTGGCCGCCGGAGAGGCTGCTGGCGAGCGCCTTCTTCTTCTCGGCGAGCGCCGGGAAGATCTCGTAGAGCTCTTGCGCGCGCCGGCTCGCCTCGCGCGCGCTCAGGAACTGCGCGCCGATGCGGATGTTCTCCTCGATGGTGAGGCCGGGGAATCCCGCGGTCTCGGACATGTAGACCATGCCGCGGCGGACGCGGTGGTCGGTGCGGAGCCCGGTGATGTCGGCACCGTCGAAGCGGATGCTGCCGCGCCAGGCCGGCAGCAGGCCCATCACCACCTTGAGCAGCGTGGTCTTGCCGGCCCCGTTGGCACCCAGCAGCACCACGCTCTCGCGCGCGTGGACGGCGAGCCCGGCGCCCCACAGCACCTGGACGCGGCCGTAGCCGCCTTCCAGCCCGTCCGCTTCGAGCAGCGGCTCAGGCATGCTCGGCTCCCAGGAATACCTCCACCACCTTGGGATCGCGGACGGCGTCGGCGAGCACGCCCTCGAAGATCTCCTTGCCGGCGTTCAGCACGATGACGCGGTCGGTGATCTCCTCGATGAAGCCCATGAGATGCTCCACCACCAGCAGCGCGATACCGGAAGATGCCAGCTCCTTGAGCCGCGCCGCCACCTGCTCCAGCTCCTCGGGGTTCAGGCCGGCGGCGAGCTCGTCGACGCAGAGGATGCGCGGGCCGGTGGCGAGCGCCCGCGCGAGGTCCAGCATCTTCTGCTGCGCGCTGTTGAGCTCGCCGGCGCGGCGGTCGGCGAGGGCGGCAAGACCCAGCGTCTCCAGCAGCGCGGCGCCGTCCACCTCGCCGGCGGGATTGCGGCCATAGGCGATGGCGACTTCCAGGTTCTCGCGCACGGTGAGGGTGAGGAAGGGCTTCGGCACCTGGAAGCTTCTGTTGATGCCGCGATGGACCAGGCGGTGGGAGGCAAGGCCGCCGATCGGCTGTCCGTCGAGGTAGACCGCGCCGCCATCAGGCGGATAGAGGCCGGAGATCACGTTGATGCAGGTGGTCTTGCCGGAGCCGTTGGGGCCGACCAATCCCAGGATCTCGCCGCGATTGAGGTGGAAGCTCACGCCGTCCAAGGCGCGGAAGCCGCCGAAGCGCTTCACCAGCCTCTCGACGCGGAGCAGCGGCTCAGGGGACATCGAGCCCCCAGCGGCGCAGCAGCGAGGCGAGGCCGTTCGGCAGGAACAGCACCAGCCCCATGATCAGGAGGCCATAGAT
>DATKPX010000328.1:0-13739 GCA_035523855.1 Allostellaceae bacterium | reverse complement strand
CCCGAGGTCGACGATCTCTTCCGTCGAACGGCCGATCAGGTCGTGGCTTTGCCCGTCGATCTCGGCAACGATGCGTCCCGCGGTCGGGCGGATCATGCCCATGATGCAACGCATCAGCGTGCTCTTGCCGTTGCCGTTGGTGCCGAGCAGCGCCACCGTCTCGCCGGCAGCCGCCGCAAGCGAGACGTCCTCCAGCACGCGGACGGCGCCGTAGGCGGCATGGACGCCGCTGAGGGTGAGGCTACTCGCCAAGGTAGGCGCGCTCCACCTCGGGGTTGCGGATCACCTCCTCGGGCGGCCCGTCGGCGATCTTGCGGCCGGCCACCAGCACGACCAGACGCTGCGAAAAGCTCATCACCGCGCGCATGATGTGCTCGATCAAAATGATGCCGATGCCGCTCTCGTTGAGGCGGCGCAGCAGCGCCAGGATGTCGTCCACCTCCGCGTGGGAGAGGCCGGCCATGGCCTCGTCGGCGATCAGCAGCTTGGGCTCCGCCGCCATGGCGCGGGCGAGCTCGAGCTTGCGCATCTCCACCTGGCTGAGGTCGCGCGGCAGCCGCGCCGCCTTCTCGGCGAGGCCGACCAGCCCGAGCAGCTCCGCCGTCCGCATCTCGATCTCCGCCGGCCCGAGATGGCGGCCTTGCCGCGCGTTCACCGTGTAGAGCAGGGGAATGCGGAGATTGTCGGCGACGGTGAGGGTCCGGAACGGCCGCGGCAGCTGGAAGCTGCGGGCGATGCCGAGGCGCGTGCGCCGGTGGGCGGGGAGGCCGTCGATCGGCGCGCCCTCGAAGCGCACGCTGCCGCTGTCGTTGCGGATGGTGCCGCAGAGGCAGTTGACGAGGGTGCTCTTGCCGGATCCGTTCGGGCCGATGAGGCCGAGACGCTCGCCGGGCGCCATCTCGAGGGCGATGGCGTCGAGGGCCACGAAGCCGCCGAAGCGCTTGCCGAGATCGAGGACATCGAGCAGCGGCGCCGTCATCCCGCCCGCCGCCTGATCAGTCCGACGACGCCATTGGGTGCCGCCACCACGAAGACGATCAGCAGCAATCCGACGATCAGCAGGTTGATCTCGGGGTGGTCGCCGAAGAGGTTGCTGACGGTCGCCGCCTGCTGGATCGTTCCCAGCAGCACCGCGCCGATGATCGGTCCCGCCCAGCTGGTCATGCCGCCCACCAGGGGCATGGCGATGCTGTTGACGGCATAGGCGAGGCTGAAGCCGGAGGCGGGGTCGAGATAGGTCACGTAATAGGGCAGTGGCGCGCCCGCCATGCCCATGAGCGCGCCGGAAAGCGTGGTCGAGATCAGCTTCAAGCGCAGCGTCGGCACGCCCGAGGCCTCCGCCGCAGCCTCGTCGTCGCGGATGGTGGCGAAGCCGTAGCCGAGACGGGAGCGCTCGATGGCGCGGGCGATCGACACCGCCACCACCGACAGGATCAGCATCACCAGGAAGAGGTACTGCACATAGCTGCCGAGCACCGGCACCACCATCGGCCGGATCGTATAGGCACCGCGCGAGCCGCCGACGAAGTCCCAGTTGGTGATCAGGGTCTGCACGACCACCGCCAGCGCCAATGTCGCGATGGCGAAGAAGACGCCGCGCAGTCGCAGGGTGAGATAACCCATGCCGAGGCCGACGACGCCCGAGATGATACCGCCCCCCGCCATTAGTAGGGGAACCGGCAGGGCGATGAGCTTGCCGAGCGCGACGGAGCTGTAGGCGCCCAAGGCGAAGAAGGCGGCGCTGCCGAAATTCACGTAGCCGGTATAGCCGCCGAGGATGTTCCAGGCGGTGGCGAGGACGACGTATTGCAGCACCACATAGCCGGCGAAGAACAGGTACTCGTTGCCGACCAGGCGCAGCGCCTCGAACAGTAGCGCGCCGACGGCCAGGGCCACGAAGAAGAAGAAGCGATTTCTCACGCTAGCGTCCGAACAGGCCGGCCGGCCGGAAGGCGAGGGTGAGGAGCAGGAAGCCGAAAGCCACCGCCGGCGACCAGGACGGCCCGTAGAAGGTGGAGGTGAGGCTCTCGACCACGCCCAGCAGGATGGCGCCCAGCAGCGTGCCGGGAAAGCTGCCCATGCCGCCCAGCACGCAGATCGCGAAGACCCGGCCGATATAGTCGCGGCCCATGGAGGGCTCCACTGGCTGGATCACGATCAAAAGCGCGCCGGCGATGGAGGCGGTGGCGATCGAGAGCGCGAAGGCCGCCCGCTTGATGCGCACGGGATCGGCCGCCATCAGCCGCAGCGCCTCGGCATCCTGGGACACCGCCGCGATGGCGCGACCGATGAAGGTGCGGGAGAGATAGAGCTGCAGCGTGCCGAGCAGCAGCAGCGACACCAGGAAGGGCACCAGCATCCGCAGCGGCAGGTCGATCAGGCCGAGATGCAGGCTCGGTCCGATATAGGGCGCCTCGACGAAGCGGTAATCGACGCCGAAGACGAGCACCAGCCCGACCTCGGTGACGAACAGCAGGCCGAAGAAGAAGGCCAGGCCGCGCAGCGATTCCTGGCCGCGTCGCTCGAAGGCGACGTGGTAGATCCGATAGACCAGGTCGCCCAATGCATAAAAAACCGGCAGCGCGATCACGCTGGCCAGAATGGGGTCGAGCCCGAGCCCGCTCAGCACGAACGCGCTGTAGGAGCCCAGCATGATGAAGGCGGGGTGTGCGATATTGACGATGTCGAGCATTCCGAAGGAGATCGAGACCCCGACGGTCACTGCGGCATAGAACCCGCCGAGGAGCAGCCCGGCGGCGAGGGCGTTGGTCAGGAGATCGATCGGAAAGTCCACCGCGGGACTCCCCCGGAAAATCGCGGCCGCGTCACCGTCATATCCCTCCCTCGTTCTATCCCGGCGTTGGCTGGCGGGTTTGGCGACGCCGATCTGCCCCATGGTCGGGGGCGAGCCGCGTGGTCTTCGCGACAATAACATGAAACCCGGTGTTGCCAGCTCTTCCTAGTGTCGAAAGCTAAAGCCGCGAAATCGCCACTTCTCTTATGGAATGCCATATGACGCTGCGCGACTCGGAGACGACATCGAACCGTCACGCCAATGAAAGATTTGAGTCTCGGAGCGGCCGTTAACTTCCCTCGCAAGGCGGTGATCGGCGTCCAGGGCGCCGGCCGCCGGACAGCCACAAGGGGGAGAGGTCTCATGCGTCCGCGCTCTGCCGTCGTATCCGTATTTGCCTTGGCCGCGGCTCTTGCCGCCCTCGCCCCGGTGCCGGCCGTCGCCGCCGCCGACGACTGCCCCAATGGGGGTGTCGTTCGCTTCGGCGTCGAGCCCTACGAGGCCAATGCCAAGCTGACGCCGATCTATGACCATATCGGGCAGCTCATCGCCAAGAAGCTGGGCTGCGACGTGAAAATGCAGATCACCACCAATTACAACGCCGAGATCGAGGCGATGCGCAACGACAAGCTGGAGCTCGGCGAGTTCGGCCCGCTCGGCTACGTGCTGGCGCATCAGGTTGCCAAGGCCGAGGCGGTCGCCACCTTCGGCGCCAAGGACGGCAAGGCGGAATCCTACACCGCCAGCATCGTCACCTGGCCCGGCTCGCCGGTGCAGGCGATGAAGGATCTGCCGGGTCATTCCTTCGCCTTCTCCGATCCCGCCTCCACCTCGGGCCACCTCTATCCGGCGTACGCCATGCGCAAGAATGGGATTGACCCCGACAAGGACGTGAAAGGCTTCTACGCCGGCAGCCACGGCGCCAGCTTCGAGGCGATCCGCAATCACAAGGTGGATGCGGGCGAGCTCAACAGCCAGGAGATCGCCGCAGCCACCATCGCCGGCTCCTACAAGGAGGGCGACTACATCACGCTCTGGAAGTCGGACGCGATTCCGATCGATCCTATCGCGGTGCGCGGCAATCTGCCGGAGGGATTCAAGGCCCGCGTGACCACGATCCTGCAGACCCTCGATCTCTCGGAGCTCTCCGCCGACGATCTCAAGATCATCGGCTCCAGCGGCGCGCGCTTCGTGGTGGCGAAGGACGGCGACTACAACATCGTGCGCGATCTCGTGGAAACCCTCCACATTGATCTCGCCAAGCTGGACTGAGCGGCAGCAATCGCAGGGCGGAGGCGGCGCATGCTCGAGGTCACCCAACTCTCGAAACGGTATCCCACGGGCAGAGTCGCGCTCCGCCAGGCGAATCTCAGGGTCGAAGCCGGCGAGCTGGTGATCGTGCTCGGCAGCAACGGCAGCGGCAAATCGACGCTGCTTCGTTGCATCGTGCGTTTGATCGATCCGACGGAAGGCTCGATCAAGGTGGGCGACCGCGATCTCACCCGGCTGAGCGGACGCGCGCTCCGGCGGGCGCGGACGGCGCTGGCGATGATCTCGCAGCATGCCAATCTGGTGAAGCGCCGCAGCGTGCTCGCCAATGTCGCCTGCGGCGCGCTCGGCCGCTGCGGCGATCTGCGCAGCCGGTTCGGCGCGCTGCCACAGGAAGAGCTGGATTTCGCCCGGCGCTGCCTCGCCGAGGTGGCGCTGGAGGCGCAGGCCAGGCAGCGGGCCGGAACGCTCTCTGGTGGCCAGGCGCAGCGCTGCGCCATCGCTCGGGCGCTCGCGCAGCGCCCGCGCGTCCTGCTGGCGGACGAGCCGGTCGCGAGCCTCGATCCGGAGGCAGCCGAGGACATCATGCGCTTGCTGCGCCGGCTCGCGACCGAGGACAATCTGGCGGTGATCTGCGTGCTGCACCAGCCCGAACTCGCTTATCGCTACGCTGACCGCATCGTCGGCATCCGCGACGGTGCCATCCAGTTCGATCTGCCGGCGGAGCAGGCGGCGGCTGGGGCGGTCTCGACTCTCTACACCGGGAAGGCGGCGTGAGGCCGCAGGTGGTGACCGCCGATATCGCCCGGCCTGCCGCCCGCGTCGAGGCGGAGAGCTCCGGCCGGCGCGCACTCAAGTTCCTCATCGTCTTCGGCATCGCCATCCTCTTCGCGCAATCGCTGATCGTGGTGGAGGTCAGGCCGCAGGACTTCATCACCGGCGTTCACGGCATGGCGGATATCCTCCGCCGAGCGACGCCCCCCGATGTCAGCAAGATCGGCACAGTGATCTGGCCGGCGCTGGAGACCATCGATATCGCGCTTTTCGGCACTGTCGCCGGCATCATCATGGCGCTGCCGCTGGCGGTGCTCGCCGCCGCCAACGTGACGCCCGCGCGGCCGCTTTACTTCTTGGCGCGCGGCATCATCGCCTTCTGCCGCGCGGTGCCGGACCTGGTCTGGGCGCTGCTCTTCGTCACCGCGGTGGGGCTCGGGCCGTTCCCCGGCGGCTGCGCCGTGGCGGTGCATTCGATCGGCATGCTGGGCCGTCTTTTCTCGGAGGTGATCGAGGACATGGACATGGGGCCGGTGGAGGCGCTGACGCTGACCGGCGCCGGGCGGCTCCAGGTGTTCGCCCACGCTGTGGTGCCGTCCGTGGCACCCTCGCTGCTGGGTATCGGCCTCTATCGCTTCGACGAGAACCTGCGCTCTTCCCTCGTGCTGGGCTTCGTCGGCGCCGGCGGGCTCGGATTCCAGCTCCTCACCGCCATGAACCTGTTTCAGTACCGGGAGGTGTCACTGCTGCTGCTGGTCACCTTCGTGCTGGTCATGGCGGCCGAGCGCATCTCCGCGGCGCTGCGTCGCCTAGTGCTCTGAGGCGCCTCCATGCCGGTTTCCGCCGAGGATCGTCGACGCTGCCTCGGAGTGCTGGCCAGGGCCGAGCCGCATGATCTGCGCCGGCGCTGGGAAGCGCTAGGGCTCGCGCCGGCGTTCCGGCACCTGCGCGCGCCGGAGACCGGCCTCGTCATGGTGCGCGGGCGCATCGGCGGCACCGGCGCCCCTTTCAACATGGGGGAGATGACGGTGACGCGCTGCTCGGTGCGGCTGGCAAGCGGCGCTGTCGGTCATGGATACGCCGGCGGAACCGACGCGCGCCACGCGGAGATCGTGGCGCTCTGCGACGCGCTGCTGCAGGACGAGGATCATCGCGCCGCGGTCGAGCGCGAGGTCGTCGCGCCGCTGATGGCGGCGCGCGATGCGGCGCGTCAGCAAACCACGGCCCGCGCGGCGGCGACCAAGGTCGAGTTCTTCACCGTGGCGCGCGAGGCGGGGGCATGAGCTCATTCGCGACGACTGCCGATCCGACACCGGGTTTCGACGATCCCGTCCATGACGCGCAGCGGGTCTTTCGGCGACTGCTCGAGGCGTTCGCCCATCCCGGCCGCGTCGTCCTGCTGCCGCCTCTGCTGTCGCCGCCCACGCCGCTCAGTGCCGCTGCGGCGGCGCTGGCGATCACCTTGGTGGATCACGGGACGCCGCTCTGGCTCGACACTGCTCTCGATACGGAGCCGGTGCGGGTGTTTCTGCGCTTCCATTGCGGCGCGCCGACGGTGGAGGATCCGACGGGCGCCGCCTTCGCCCTGGTCGGAGATGCCGAGCAAGTCGATCTCGGACGCTTTGCCGTCGGCGAGCCGGAATGCCCGGAGCGTTCCACGACGGTGATCCTGCAGGTGCCGGGCTTTGCCTACAGCGACCGGGTCCGCCTCAGCGGCCCCGGCATCGAGAGCCAGACCTCGCTGCGGGTCGACGGCACCGATGCCGGTTTCTGGCGGCAGTGGCAGCGCAATTCGGCACTCTACCCCTGCGGCGTCGATGTCGTTTTCGCTTCTCCGGAGGCGATCGTCGTGCTGCCGCGCACGGTGCGCGTGGAGGTCTGAGATGTATGTCGCGGTAAAGGGTGGCGAGCGGGCGATAGCCAATGCGGAGCGTCTGGTGGCGGAGGAGCGGCGTGGGGACCCCGCCGTCCCCGAGCTGAGCCTCGACCAGATCGGCCAGCAGCTCACCCTCGCCGTCGACCGCGTCATGACCGAGGGCGCGCTCTATGACCGCACGCTGGCGGCGCTGGCGATCAAGCAGGCGCGCGGCGACCTCATCGAGGCGATCTTCCTGCTGCGCGCCTACCGCACTACCTTGCCGCGCCTCGGCGATGCGCTCCCCGTTGATACCGGTGCGATGCTGCTGGAGCGCCGCATCTCCGCCACCTTCAAGGACATTCCGGGCGGGCAGATGCTGGGGCCGACCTTCGACTATGCGCACCGGCTGCTGGACTTCGATCTTGCTCGCGAGGACGCGCCGCGCACGCCGGCAAAGACCGTATCGGGCTCGCCCGAATTCGCGGTGCCACGGGTGGCCGATCTCCTCGGCGGCGAAGGCCTGATCGAGCCGTCACCGCGGTCTGCCGCCGCCGAGGTGCCCGACCTCACCCAGGCACCGCTGGCCTTTCCCGCCGCGCGGCCGCTGCGACTGCAGAACCTGGCGCGGGGCGATGAAGGTTTCCTGCTCGCGCTCGGCTATTCGACCCAGCGCGGCTATGGCAGCACGCATCCCTTCGTCGGCGAGATCCGCATGGGGGCGGTGAGCGTCGAATATGTGCCGCCGGAGCTCGGCTTTCCCGTCGAGATCGCCGAGATCACCGTCACCGAATGCGACATGGTGAACCAGTTCAAGGGATCCGCTGAGGCGCCGCCGGAATTCACCCGCGGCTACGGCCTCGTTTTCGGCATGAGCGAGCGCAAGGCGATGGCGATGGCCCTGGTGGATCGCGCCCTTCGCGCGGCCGAGCTCGGCGAGGAGAGCGGCGCTCCGGCGCAGGATCAGGAGTTCGTGCTCTCCCACAGCGACAATGTGGAGGCGTCCGGCTTCGTGCAGCACTTGAAGCTGCCGCATTACGTGGACTTCCAGTCCGAGCTCACCATGGTCCGCGAGATGCGCGCGGAGTGGGAGCGGGCGCAAAGCCGGCCTGCCACCGAGGCGGCGGAATGACGGAGAGCTCCGCGGGCCGGCTGCTGGCGCATCCCTTCAACTTCGCCTATCTCGACGAGCAGACCAAGAAGATGATCCGGCGCGCGATCCTGAAGGCGGTCGCGATCCCCGGTCATCAGGTCCCTTTCGCCAGCCGCGAGATGCCGCTGCCTTATGGCTGGGGCACGGGCGGCATCCAGGTGACGGCGGCGATTCTCGGCGCCGACGACACGCTGAAGGTGATCGACCAGGGCGCCGACGACACCACCAACGCCGTCAACATCCGCCGCCTCTTTGCCAAGACCGCCGGCGTGCGGACCACCACCCGGACGGAGGAGGCAACGGTCATCCAGAGCCGGCACCGGGTGCCGGAGACGCCGCTGCGCGAAGGCCAGATCATGGTCTTCCAGGTGCCGATCCCGGAGCCGCTGCGCTGGCTCGAGGCGCGCGAGAGCGAGACCTTGAAGCTGCACGCGCTCGCCGATTACGGCCTCATGCAGGTGCATCTCTACGAGGACGTGGCGACCCATGGCCGGATCGCCAAGGCCTATGACTATCCCGTGCTCGTCAACGGCCGCTACCTCGCGAGCCCGTCGCCGATCCCGAAATTCGACAATCCCAAGCTCGACCGCAATCCGGCGCTGCTGCTGTTCGGCGCCGGCCGTGAGAAGCGCATCTACGCCATTCCGCCCTATACCGAGGTGAAGAGCCTGGATTTCGACGACCATCCTTTCACTGTCGAGCGGTGGGAGCGGCCTTGTGCCCTCTGCGGCGCCGTGGACAGCTTTCTCGACGAGGTCATCACGGACGATCAGGGCGGTCGGATGTTCGTGTGCTCCGACAGCGATTATTGCGAGACGCGCCGGGCTCCGACGCCCGAGGCCGCCGATGACTGACGAGCCGCTGCTGCGCGCTGCCGGCGTCACCAAGGCTTTCGACCGCCTGATCGCCTGTCGGACCGTCTCGCTCGAGCTCTGGCCAGGCGAGGTGCTGGGCATCGTCGGCGAATCCGGCTCGGGCAAGACCACGCTGCTGCGCTGTCTCTCCGGCGAGTTGGCGCCCAGCACGGGCACCGTCGAGTTCCGCACTCTCGAGAGCGGATTCGAGGACGTCCATCGCATGGGTGAGGCCCGGCGCCGGTTCCTGATGCGGGCGCAATGGGGCGTCGTCCATCAGAATCCGCGCGACGGCCTCCGCATGCGGGTGAGCGCCGGCGGCAACGTGGGCGAGCGGCTGATGGCGGGCGGCGCCCGTCACTACGGTCACATCCGCGCCGAGGCGGAGGACTGGCTCGATCGCGTCGAGCTCGACCGCGGCCGGATCGACGAGCTGCCGACGCTGTTCTCGGGCGGCATGCAGCAGCGGCTGCAGATCGCCCGCATCCTCGTGAGCAAGCCACGCCTCGTCTTCCTGGACGAGCCCACCGGCGGGCTCGATGTCTCGGTGCAAGCGAAGCTGCTCGACCTCCTGCGGCGGCTCACCCGCGATCTCGGTCTCGCGGTGGTGATCGTGACGCATGATCTCGGCGTCGCCCGCCTCCTCACCGACCGGCTGATGGTGATGCGCCGCGGCCGGGTGGTGGAGGAGGGGCTGACCGACCAGGTGCTGGACGACCCGCATGACGCCTATACTCAGCTTCTGGTCGCCTCGGTGATTGGAGCCTGAAATGGAAGCGATCCGGCTGGAGCAGGTCAGCAAGGGCTTCACGCTGCATCTCCGCGGCGGGATCGGGCTGCAAGTTCTGCGCGACCTGAACCTCGGCGTCGAGACCGGCGAATGCGTGGTGCTGCACGGTGCGTCCGGCGCCGGCAAGAGCACGATTCTCCGCTGCCTCTACGGCAATTATCGCCCCGATGCCGGGCGCGTGCGGGTGCGCAGCGAGGCTGGCCTCGTCGATCTCGCCGCCGCCTCGCCGCGCGAGATCCTGGCGCTCCGCCGCACGACCCTCGGCTATGTGAGCCAGTTCCTGCGCGTGGTGCCGCGCGTGCCGGCGATCGAGCTGGTGATGGAGCCGCTGCTGGAGCGCGGCGTGACCCTGGTCGAGGCGCGCGAGCGCAGCGCCGCGATCCTCGATCGCCTGGACATTCCCGCGCGGCTCTGGGACCTGCCGCCGGCGACCTTCTCCGGCGGCGAGCAGCAGCGCATCAACATCGCCCGCGGCCTAGTGGCGGAGCGGCCGATCCTGCTGCTGGACGAGCCGACCGCCGCGCTCGATGCTGCCAATCGGGCGGCCGTGGTGGCGCTGATCCGCGAGGCGAAGGCGCGCGGGACCACCGTCGTGGGTGTGTTCCACGATCGGGAAGTGCGCGAGGCGGTTGCCGACCGGGTGCTCGCGCTCGAGGCGCTGGAGGTGGCGGCATGACGGCGGAGCTCGTTCTCGACAATGCGACCGTGGTGCTGCCGGATAGGCTGTTGCGCGGGCACCTCGTGTGTCGCGATGGCGAGATCGCCGAGATCGACGCAGGCCGGGCCCGGACGCCGGGCGCGATCGACCTCGAAGGCGACTACCTGCTGCCGGGCCTGGTGGAGCTCCACACCGACAATCTCGAACGCCATGTGGCGCCGCGGCCCAAGGTGCGCTGGCCGATCGATGCGGCGCTCCTCGCCCATGACGCGCAGATCGCCGCCGCCGGGATCACCACCGTGCTGGACGCGCTCGCCGTGGTCGACCGCGGCGACAGCCCCGTGCGCGGCGACATGCTGCAGGATGCCGCCGCCGCTGTGGGCCGGGCGGTCGATGCGGGCCTGCTGCGCGCCGACCATTTCATCCACCTGCGCTGCGAAGTGAGCTTCGAGGGCGTGGTCGGGACTTGCGAGGCTCTGCTGGAGGACGAGCGCGTGCGGCTGGTGTCGCTGATGGACCACACGCCGGGCCAGCGGCAGTTCACCAGCATCGAGCAGTACTACACCTACTACCAGGGCAAGTTCGGCTATTCCGACGCGGAGATGACCGCGCTCATCGACCGCCGCCAGGCAGATCAGCGGCTTTACGCCGATCCGCACCGGCGCCGGCTGGCGGAGCTCTGCCGCGACCGCGGCATGCCGCTGGCGAGCCACGACGATGCCACCGCGGCCCATGTGGAGGAGGCGATCGCCCTCGGCATGAGCATGGCGGAGTTTCCCACCACCGTGTCCGCAGCGGGCGTCGCCCACGAGCGCGGGATGGCGGTGATCATGGGAGCCCCCAACGTCGTGCGGGGCGGCTCGCATTCCGGCAACGTGTCGGCCCGTACCCTCGCGGCGGAGGGCACTCTCGACATTCTCTCCTCGGACTATGTCCCCGCGAGCCTTCTCCATGCCGCTTTCCTGCTGCATGATGAGCAGGGCACGAATCTGCCGCAGGCGATCGCCATGATATCGTCGACACCGGCCCGGGCGCTGGGCTTGGAAGACCGCGGCGAGATCGCGGTCGGCAAGCGCGCCGACCTCGTACGCGCGCGGCGGGCGGGTGCCTTGCCGGTGGTGCGCCAGGTCTGGCGCGCCGCCGAGCGGATCGTCTAGGCATATGAGGACGGGCAACATGACACCGGTCGACGAGATCTGCGCGCTCTACGAAGGGCGGGGCGGCGAGCTCTATGGCGGCGAGCAGGTGACCCAGCTTGCTCACGCGCTCCAGTGCGTGGCTTCCGCCGAGGCCGAGGGCGCCTCGCCGGCGCTGATCGCGGCGGCGCTGCTGCACGACATCGGCCACCTCATCCACAAGCTCGGCGATGACGCGGCCGAGCGCGGCGTCGACGACCGCCATCAGCTCGGCGGCGCCAAGTGGCTCCGACGCTGGTTCGGGCCGGAAGTCACGGAACCGATCCGGCTCCATGTGGACGCCAAGCGCTATCTGTGCGCGGTCGAGCCCGGCTACTTCGACACGCTCTCGCCGGGATCGGTGCGCAGCCTGGAGCTGCAGGGCGGCCGCTTCGAAAGCGGCGGCGCGGCGGAATTCATCGCGCAGCCGCACGCCGCCGATGCGGTGCGGCTGCGGCGCTGGGACGAGGCCGCCAAGGTGCCGGGGTTGGCGACGCCCGACCTCCGGCATTGCCGGCGCTATCTCGAGGCGTGCCTGCGCGGCTGAGGGCCATGGAGGCGGTTCCGCGCTACGCTCTCTACTTCGCGCCGCGCCCGGAGACGGCGCTGGCGCAGTTCGGGGCGCGCTGGCTCGGCTGGGATCTCGATCGAGGGGAGACGGTAGACGCGACGGAGACCGCCGGCCTTGCCGCGGGCATCCATGCCGCCGTCACCGCCGAGCCTCGGCGCTACGGCGTTCACGCCACGCTGAAAGCGCCGTTCCGATTGGCCGCGGGGGCGACGGAAGGCGATCTCCTCGGCGCTGCCGCGCGCTTCGCCACGGAGCGGGCGCCGCTCGCGACGGCGCCGCTGCGTTTCGGGCCGCTCGCATCCTTCCTCGCCTTCACGCCCAGCGAGTGGTCATCGCGGCTGCACGATCTCGCCGGCGATTGCGTCACGGCATTCGATGAATTCCGCGCGCCTCCCACTGACGCGGAGCTCGCGCGGCGCCGCCGCGCCGGATTGAGTGCCGCCCAGGAGATGCTCCTGGCGCGCTGGGGCTATCCCTATGTGATGGGGGAGTTCCGCTTTCATATGACCCTGACGGGCTCGCTTGAGAGCACGCTCCGGTCGGAGGTTGCCGAGGCGCTGCAGCCGCGGCTGCGGCATCTCCTCGCCGAGCCGCTGGCGGTCGAGGATCTCGTGCTCTGCGTGGAGACTACGGCGGATGCCGGCTTCCGCGTGCTCCGCCGACTGCCGTTCAGCGCCCACGCCTGAACGCGCGAAAAGAGGCCGCTGCGCTTCGAGGGGGAGCAGCGGCCTTCAAGTCGCGGGGACATTCAACTCGGTACTGCTGACTACAATGTAGCCGAGGCGAGCTGACGGGTTTCACTCTAAGCGTTGGCCGTGACGCCGCGATGACATCGGCGCTCCGCGTCCAGCGGCCTCAACCTGCACACAGGACAGAGCCGACTGAAACGGAATCGTCATTGAACTGACACGGAGGCGTCCCCGTGCTTCGTTAATCCAGCGGGGTGACCGCAGACATCATCGCCCCCCGGGCCTCCCGGGCACCTGCCGCGCATGCCGGAGAACGCCGGTTCCGCCTTCTCAAGCCCTGGGTCCTGCTGGCGCCGGCGCTGATCTGCCTCGGCCTCTTCACCTACTGGCCGGTCGTGTCGGTGCTGGTGGATTCGCTGTTCGCCCGCCGGCTCGGCGAGAAGACGGCGGCCTTCGTCGGCCTCGGCAACTACGCGCGGCTCCTCGCCGACGGCAAATTCGCCGCCGCGGCGCTCAACAATCTTCTCTACGCGGTGGGCTCGGTCATACCGTCGATCGTGCTGGCGCTTGCCTTCGCGTTGCTGCTGAAGCAGTCGAGTGTCTTCAACCGGGCGATCCGCGCGCTGCTGTTCTTCCCGACCATGGTGCCGCTGATCGCGGCGGCGGCGCTCTGGACCTTCCTGTTCCTGCCGACCCTCGGCCTCATCGACTACTACCTCGGCCGACTCTTGCCGATCTCCATCAATTGGCTCGGCGATCCCGACAGCGCGCTCTGGGCGATTACCCTGGTGACCGTGTGGAAGAACGCCGGCTATTACATGCTGTTCTACCTGGCGGCGTTGCAGTCGATGCCGGAGGAGCTGATCGAGGCGGCGATCCTCGATGGCGCCGGTCCGTGGCAGCGCTTCCGGCACGTGATCCTGCCGCTGCTCGGCCCCACCACCGCCTTCGTCGGCGTGATCGCCTTCGCCCAGGCGATCACGACAGTCGATCATGTGATCGTCATGACCCATGGCGGGCCGAACGACGCCACCACGCTGCTGCTCTACTACATCTTCCAGACCGCGACCGAGGTGCACGACCCCGGCAAGGCCGCCGCCGCCACGGTGATCACCCTCGTGGTGCTGTCGGCGGTATCCACTTTCGGCATCCGCAGC